>CAUYYY010000178.1:0-4985 GCA_963577165.1 Planctomycetota bacterium
CATAGGCGGGAATCACGCTGATCCCTTCCCGAATGCAAGGCAATAGCCGCTGGTTGATGATGGCCGCCAGATTATCGGCGAGTGTGCCGACGATGCGATTATGTTCGCTGGTGTCGTAATAGGCGAGGATGCGATCAAAGGCCTGGCCGACCCCTTCGCAGTGCAGCGTCCCGAAAATGAGATGGCCCGCTTGAGCCGTTTTGAGGGCCGCATCGAGCGACTGGCGGTCGCGCATTTCGCCGGCCAGCCCGACGTCGGGATCCATGCGGACGAGATTGCGCAGCGCGGTGTCTTCGTCGGGGATGCCGTCTTCGCCGATTTCCATCTGCACGACGATCGATTTCTTCGGCGTGTAGACATATTCGATCGGATCTTCGATGGTGACAATTTTGCGGTGATAGTTGTTATTGACGTGATCGAGCATGGCGGCGATCGAGGTCGTTTTTCCGCTGCCGGTTGAGCCGGACATGACAACAAAGCCGCGATGATCGGTGGCGATTTTCAGATATTGTTCAGGCAGATGGTAGTTGCTGAAGTCTTGGATCGGTTCGAAGCGGCGAATCGACAAGCTGCGTCCGTTGAACGACTGGACAATGTTTACCCGAAAGCGATCCTCTCCCAGATGATACGACATATCGAGGGAACGATTTTTCTCGAACCGGATTCGCTGGTTTTCGTTCATCATCGCGGTGGAGAGATGAACGAGATCTTCCTTGCCCAGTGGCTGGCAGTTGACACTGCGGATCGAACGGTCGATGCGATAATCGGGTGGGCGGCCGGCGTTCAGATGAAGATCCGATGCCGTGCTGCGGCCCTTGCCATCCTGGCCGGCGGACGCCGCCATTTTTCGCAGTAGCGAATCGAGTACCTGACGGGCATTCGCCTTGTTGATCTGCAGCTCAATCGGCTCGGCAGCGGTTGGTTGCCGACCGCTGATCACGCTTGGGGCAGGCGCGGATTGCTTGTGCGCCGTGCTGGCTGGGGTCGGTGCTGGCCGCTCTGCGTCGGGCGGAGCCTGACCGCCGTGGTTTGATACAGAATCTGACATGGGGTGACTTGCTCCACGAGAAAAGACGAATCACCTATATCCATCGTACTCAATCAAGGCGGCCTGTGCAAAGAGGTTGCGCGCAGGCAAACCGCTGGCTTCCGCCTGCAGCTAGGAAAGAGGAGGTACGCAGAGTAGCAGAGTAAATGCCGAGCGGCGACTATCGCTTGGAGAATTGAGTGCCGCGACGGGCTCCGTGCAGTCCGGGCTTCTTCCGTTCTTTCATCCGCGAATCGCGGGTGAGATAGTTTGACTCACGCAGCTTGGTTTCGAGCTCGGCGTCGAAGGCGATCAGCGCCCGAGCGACGCCTTGCATACACGCGCCCGCCTGACCGGTGCTGCCTCCGCCATGGACGCGAATGTTCACATCGACATCGCTACGTATCTCTGCGTAGTCGAGCGGTGCGGCAACCACGTTGCGGTCCTGTGGGATCTTAAAGTACTCGTCGAACGGTCGTTTGTTGATCAAGATCTGACCGCTGCCGGCACGGATCCGTACGCGAGCGACGGACGTTTTGCGGCGGCCCGTTCCGAGGGCATCGTTGGTGCCCTTGGCTGCTTCTTTGGTGGCGGTAGGCATGGCGTTATTTCGTAAAGGGACGAGATCGTCTTGTTAAAGATAGAAATGACGAATGTTCGTAATTGGGTGTTCGCGTACTGGGGACCGAGGTTCCAGGAACGGCGCTACGCGAGCTTCGTCCGGAACTCAGCCGGCTGCGGGTTCTGTGCCTGATGCGGGTGGTCTGGTCCGACACACAGTTTTAGTTTACTGAGCATTTTCAGGCCGAGCTTATTCTTGGGCAACATGCGGCGCACGGCCTCTTTGAGAATCAACTCGGGCTGTCGCTCAAGGCGATCGGCCGCGGAGATCGACCGCAGGCCGGTGTAACCGGTGTACCAGGTGTATCTTTTTTGCTCCCACTTCTTGCCACTAAAAGCAACCTTTTCGACATTAGTGACAATCACGTAGTCGCCCGTGTCGACGTGGGGTGTATAGGTTGGGCGGTGCTTGCCCATGAGGACGACGGCGATCTCGGACGCCAAACGCCCGACGATGCAATCCGTCGCATCGACCAGATGCCACTTCTGCTCCACTTCGCCCGGCTTGGCCATGTACGTTTTCATGTCAGCGATTCCGTAAGAACGCCGGCTGATCCTGACGGAGCGGTTCGCCGGCGGTAACAGTTGAACCCAAGGGAATTCGTCAGTCTAGCGGCTCTTCTGGCAGCCGGCAAGGGAGGCGTGAGAACGTTTGGAGCCCAATTCAGACCAGGCCGCTGCTTGCAGCCCCTATTCGGGGTCACCGAAGTTGATGTTCCCTGGGCGGAGATCAACATAATCTCGAATCGGCCGACTTCGCTGGTCGAGGCGGCTTGCCTCTCCGGCAACGTAGCACGCCCACCGACAACGTGACACATGGCTGGATCGACCGAGAGCCGCTCCGCGTCGTTGACGTCTTCGTAGCCTGCGAGTCGGCTGTAGATCGACTGTCGCAGCAACGGCACGAGCTGGTGTTGTTTGTTGCTGCCCACGCGACTGTCGCGAAGTAAGTCTTGAGCCATTTCGGTTAGCCCGAGCGCTTCATCAAGTTCGCGGTACGCGAGCAGTCCGGCGTCGGTAGTAACCTTGCTGCCAAGAAATTTCAGTTTCAGACAGCGGTCGAATTGGACTCGCAAATCCTCGTTTTGGCAGTCACCCATTGGGTTCCCCTGTCACTTTGGCATGAAAAGCGTCAAATCCCTTGTTTGCCAGGGTGTGGCGCAAGTTGCATGCCAAAGCGAGGCGGATCATTTGGGAAATATGGGATAATAGATACCATGTTTTTGGAGCAGGGCTAGGATATATGGAATCTCGTCCCAACGATCGCCAAACCACTCTTGCCAATCACGGTAGGAGTTCGCCATACTCTGCACATCGGACAAGTATTCTGGAGGATTGTCGAGGTAGACTTTACCAAAATCGAGCAAAAATGGTGGCTGTACAATCTCCATTTCGACGACCATCAGGTTATCATCGTGATCAATCAACAGAGGAACTGCCAGCCCGGCGATTTCGTAGACTCCCGCTTCATTGAGGCGTTGGTAGCAGGTTATCTCGTTTCGGTAATTCCGCTCATTTTCCAGAACTTTTACTGCGGATGGCCTCGTTGAACGCCACACGATACCGTCCGATCCAAACCCCAACTTATGTTCCAACCACAGTGAGATTTCCATAGAATGGGCGTACTCTTTGGCGCGGATAAGTAGCTCGGAAGAATCAACCATGAAATCTAATCTTGGATATTCTGCGAAGGTCGTATTAACCCTATTGGCCGGGGGCCTTGAGCTTGCCGTCTCGCACGTTGGTCCCGGCGAACTGGTGATTCGCGACCATTGCTCGCCCATCCCAGTCGGCAACGCAAAGCTGATTATTCAAGTTGATGACACCAGGGAAGAGGTCAATGTATTCCTGCCCTTTGGTGTGCCGAGCGATAAGCGGCGCATAAGGTACTCCCCCGCCTGACTAGCGATTCTAGTTCTTTAGTGCATTTCATGCACCCTATCGGCCTAGCTTCCGTTTCGGCCGGAGCTGCGGCGAGTTCGAGCAGCCAGAGCGAGCAGCCAAAGCGTGAGAAACGCAGCTGTGCAGCCAAGCACCAGCAGGCCGCGGCGCCATGCCCGGACGCCCTCGAGCGGATCCTGCTCGGGCGAATCGAACCGGTAAAGGTAGGTTCCCACGGCAAGCCAGACGCCCCAGAGAAGCAGGGCGGTTATGAGCCACGCGATGACGCCTGGTCCACGACTGTCGGAATGCGGCAGCTGAGATGTCTGAGATGGCGGATCGCTGGAGGACATGATCACCCACCTTAGCCGGCCCAGGGACCAGGGGACAGGGATCTGGAATCAGGTTCAGCGGCCAGCGGATTGGCGTCGTCGACACCGTTCTTGTCTTCGGTCGATTCCTCTGCCTCGTTTTCCTGCGGACGCTCGACATGAAGGACCGGCTCGGTCAATTTGGTTTCGCGCAGACACTGCAGAAGCCCGGTATGGGTGCCGAAGTAGATTCGGTCGGTTTGGCTGTTTTGCAGTTGGAACGGCAATTGGGCCTCTGACAGGATGCCGACCTGGGCGCCGGTTGCCTGATCGAGAATATGTAAACGGTCCTGCGGATCGACCGCATACACCCGCTCGGAACTGGCGGAAACAAACCGAGCGGTGGTGGGTGCCGACCAGAGTTGTTTCCCGGTTTCGGTTGAGAGGCAGACCATGCCGCGATGGTCAGGGCACACGAAGACGTGGTCGTTGATAACGACCGGTGATTGACTGACGGGAGCACCGGCTGAAAATCGCCAAACCAGTTCGCCCGATTCTTCGTCGACGGCATAGACGTAGCCGTCGAGCGACGCACAATAATAATTGGGCGTTCGATAAGCGGCGCGGGAAACAATGGCATCGTCGGTGCGCAGTCGAAAGCGGGTTGTCGGCTTTTCTTTCCGTGCGATGTTGAGATATCCCTTGTCGGTCGTCCAGCAAATTGCGTCGGGCGTCACCAGCGGCCGGCTGAGCGGACGTCCGTCGGAGAAGTAGATCCAGGGCGAACGTTGGTGATGGTCGAGCAAATAGCTCTTGATCGTTCCGGTGACGAGCGGTACGTAGACGCGGTCGTCGGTTAGTTCCGGGCCGGCTGCTGGCGCGCCGCCGATCTCGTGCCGCCAAAGCTGCCGCCCTGTTTTGCGTGACATGAGAAACAATTGAGAACCGTTGACGACCGCAACCTTCTCGTCATTGACGGCCGGGCCAAAGCTGGGAAACAACGGATCGCCGAACTGGGCAGTCCAGAGGGTGCGACCGGTTTCCGCATCGATCGCATGAACCAGGCCGGTATCGGTCAATGCAAACAGGGTCGCATCATGTTGTGTTACGTTCGTGAGGCGCGATCGGGATCGATCGAGTTGGAT
>CAUYYY010000179.1:0-4974 GCA_963577165.1 Planctomycetota bacterium
TTAGCGGACCGTTGTGAACCCTGCCTTCACGCAATGATGCTTTGCGCAAGCTCGATGCCGGGTGATTCTGGCAATTCGTTAATGAGTTCATTGATTACCTTGGCGGCTTCCCTCAGAGATATCGGCGCAGAGGTTGATCCAAATGATTTGTTCAGTAAATTCTTCTTCCCGATTCAGAATCAAACAGATGGAGACGATTCGTAGATCGCTACATAACAGGTCATCTACTAGGGCGGCGCTTAGGCTCTGCCCCAGCCACCCCGAAAAATACACGAGCGCTCTCGATTGATAATATGATAGGCTTGCCTTATTATTCGCGCTGATTCACACTGCTGGGCAAGCCAGCAGTGGCACCCGAAGGAGCAGCCCATGTCGACCGATCCATTTCACGTTGTCACCGGTGCGTTCGGCTATTTCGGACAGTACATTGCACGGCGATTGCTCGAGCGAGGTGTCTCGGTTCGGACGTTGACCAACTCGCCCGATCGGGCAAACGCGTTCGACGGAAAAGTGTCCGCCTCGCGGTTTCATTTCGACGATCCGCCGCGGCTGCTCGAATCGTTGCGTGGGGCCTCGGTGCTCGGAAAGCTCGTCGGCGACGTGATCATCACGCGCGAAGAGATCGAGGGTCCGATGGCGGACTTGCTCTACGTCGATTCGCCTCCCACGGGCAGCACGAAGTTGACCGATTGGGCAGAGGCGCACGCCGATTCGCTCGGCCGTCGATACACGAGTGAACTGGCTCGCCGACGGAACCGGCGGGCAGCGTACGAGCAGCTTTGACGAAGGGCATTGGGCGATAGCGGGTAGCGCCCGTCCTGCATATACTTCTTACACCATGACAGTCCTGCTACAACTTCGCGATGCCCACAAGAGTTTTGGCGATCAGCATTTGCTCGAGGGGGCGGAGTTCGCCATTACGGACCAGCACAACGTCGGGCTGATCGGGCGGAACGGGGCGGGCAAGTCGACGCTGTGCCGCATCTTGCTCGGGCTCGAAGAGCTGGACGCCGGGCAGGTGGTGCGCCATCCACGGTTGCGATTGGGCTATCTGAGGCAGCACGATCCGTTCGAGCCGGGCGAGACGGTGCGCGATTTTCTGATGCGCGACAGCTCTCAGCCCGACTGGCGATGTGGCGAGGTAGCTTGGGAATTCGAACTGAAGGATGCTCAGCTCGGCCGACCGGTCCACGAGCTGTCGGGCGGTTGGCAAACGCGGGTGAAGCTGGCCAGCCTGCTGCTGCACGATCCGAACTTGCTAATTCTGGACGAGCCGACCAACTTTCTCGATCTGCGGACCCAGATGTTGTTCGAGCATTTTCTGCGGTCGTTCAAAGGGGCCTGTCTGGTGGTGTCGCACGATCGGGCGTTTCTCAAGGCGACCTGTCGGCAGACCGTGTCGATCTCGCGGGGTCAGTTGACTATGTACGCCGGCGACGTCGATGCGTTCTTGGCGTTTCAAGACGAACGACGTGAGCACGACCGTCGGGTGAATTCTGCCACGTTGACCAAGCGCAAACAGCTCGATACGTTTATCAACAAGAACCGGGCCAATGCCAACACGGCCTCGCAAGCACGGAACAAGGCGAAACAGCTCGAGCGGCTGGAGCTACTCGATGTGGAAGGTGACGAATCGAGGGTGGCGATTCGTGTGCCGGAGGTCGAATCGCGGCGGGGGCCGGCGCTGCGATGTCATGACCTGGCGATCGGTTACGACGATCTTGAAGTGGCCAGTGGCATCGCGGTCGAAATCGAACATGGCGAGCGCGTGGCTGTGGTGGGCGACAATGGGCAGGGCAAGACGACCTTTCTGCGGACGATCAGCGAGTCGCTCCCCACGCTCTCTGGCGAGATCCGCTGGGGCTACGGTTGTCAACTTGGAGTTTATGCCCAGCATGTCTACGTGAGTCTTCCCGACCATCAAACGGTCCGCGAGTATCTCGAATATCACGCCGCTGCGGGCGTCAAAGCTCAGACGGTGTTGGATGTGGCAGGCAGTTTTCTATTTCGCGGACCGCTGGTCGACAAGCAAATCAAGGTGCTCAGCGGCGGCGAGCGGGCTCGGCTCTGCCTGGCGGGCTTGCTGTTGGGCGAAGGCAACGTGCTGGTGCTGGACGAGCCGGGCAACCATCTCGATGTCGAGACGGTCGATGCGCTGGCCGACGCGCTGGGTAACTATCGCGGCACGGTGATTTTTACGAGCCACGGTCGCCACTTCATGAATCGAGTGACGACCGCCGTGGTCGAGGTGCGAGACGGGCGAGTGACCGCCTATCCGGGCGACTATAACACGTATGTCTACCGCGTCGAGAAAGAGATCGACGAGGGGACGCGCCCGGCCGATGCGCCGAAGCGGGCCACCGATGCGGCGACCGATGGTGTACGCGGCGATGGTGTCGGCGAAGTGTCGGGTCTCAGGGTGTCGGGCCGCGAAGAGCATCGCCGGCAAAAGCGGGTCAACGCGCTGGAGCGGAAGATTGTCCGACTGGACGAGAGCCGGCGGGCGATCGACAAGCAGTTGTTGACCACCACGGAGGCAGCCGATGCCGAGCGGCTGCATGTCGAGCAGGCGACCGTGGTTGCCGAGATCAAGACGACCGAGGAGCAGTGGTTCGAACTGCAAGAGGAGGGCGATTAGGCCTGTTCGTGCCGAGCGCGGCCAGACAGTAGCAGGCCGGCAATCGCCATGGCTCCCAACAGGAACGACGAGGGCTCTGGCACGGACTGGGCGGTTGCATAGGTAACCGTCGAGAAGTCGGAAAAAATCACGTGGGTGATCTCGCCGGTAAAGTCGAATTTGTTTTGGCCTGGGGGGCCGTTGCCGCCTGGACCACCACCGCTGTCCACGACGTCGGTGTGACCATAGACCGAGTTGAGGACATCGATACCATGTGCGTTAGGTGCCGGGTAAAGGCCGAGCGTTGCTCCGCCGCTCATGCATGAATCACCTTTTGGTGATCGAGACCGAGTACATGCCCTACCTCCTGACAGAGCACATGGTCGGCAGCTGCCGAACCATAGCCCTCGAGCAACTTGGTGTTCAGTTTGACATCGCCTTTGGTGATGTGGCCACCGTCGATGGTGATGGTGGCAATGCCGAGCCAGAAAACGCTATACCCCTCGCTGACTTTGATGTTGGCTTTTTTGGCGTTGGACATTTGAGGTTGGATGAGAGTGCCCAAGTCGGCCCACTCGGCGACGCCGGCCGGAACATCGTAGAGCGGTGAAGACGTGCTGTCCTTGACGGTGGGTTGAAGCTTGTCGCTCGCCCAATGGTAGCCGTTCCAGGAGTTGCAGGCGTGTGCGGTCGGTGCCATCACCGTGAGTAGTAGGAGCGAGACGAAAAGCAAAAAGGTTCGGGCTGGCCGGTATATCAATGATTCTCCTGGTGCGAGTCGTACACATGTGCGGCGAAAAGTGGCCCGTCGGGCCGAGTGCGGTGGGAACATCTCGGTGTAACCTACAGGCTGAATTTTGTAAAACCCTAGTTCTGGTGGGTTATATCAGTGATAGCGGCGGCAGCACTTACTTGCCACGGGGCTCTCTCGTGTGCAAGAATGAGCTCGTGTGCAAGAATGGGTCGCAAGTTTTCTGGGGAAAAGCCATGTCGCTGCAACATGCCACCAAAGGCGATGTATTGGTGATCTATTTCACCGACGCGCGGATTTTGGACGAATCGCGAATTCGCAAGCTGGGGGACGATCTGATCGAACTGCTCGGTCGGACGGACCAAGAGAAGGTGCTGCTCGACTTTCGCCGCGTCGAGTTTATGTCGTCGGCCATGCTCGGCACGATCGTACGGATGAATAAGAAGTGCAAGGAGTACAAGGCGAAGCTGAAGCTGTGCAGCATCGCGCCGGACATTTTGCAGGTGTTCAAGATTACGAAGCTCAATAAGCTGCTCGACATCGTCGCGGATGAAGAGACGGCGCTGGCGGCGTTCGGCAAGCGGGGATTCTTTGGGTAGGGAGCAGGGCGCGAGCACTACCAGGCAGGCCGCAACCAAAGAGAGACTCACGCAAAGGCGCAGAGACGCAAAGGAGGAAAGCAAGATACCGGGTAGGGGGAGGCCGCGGTATACGGAAACGAATTAAATCGTTCCGCTTTCTGCCTTTGCCTGATCGGTGGTCTCAACGACCACGTCCCAGCCTGCCTTTTCGGCAATGGCTCGTAGCACAGGTTCCAATTGTGCCTTGATTGCCTCCGGTGGGTTTTCCCAGCCCATCATCAGGCCATCACAAGTTAGATATAGCCTTTCAAAAGTAGGGGTATCGTCCGCGTCGTAGAAACTGCGACAGCGCTCCACATCCGCATTCTCAATTGAAGTGAACTGCACAAGACCTATTTCAAATTCCCAACATTCCGCGATCTCGTCCAATAGCTCTTTTGAACAGTAATTCGTGAACCCCATCCAGAACCAGCGTTTCGAATGATACCATTTCCGCTTGGGCAGAGCGATTTTCTGGGCATTCGGCAATTCGTCGCCGATTCCCCCGTATTCCTGGTCATCCGCAACGATACACACGGGCTGATGCAGGTAGGCAAAGTACACCCGCATTTCCCAAATGAGTTGCCTGACTTTGGCATGAAATTTGCGCCAGCCTCTTGAAAACAAGGGATTTGACACGTTTCATGCCAATGTGACAGGGGAACCTAATGGGTGACGCCAATAACGACGATTTGCGAGTCAGTTTTGACAGCCGCTTGAAGCTCAAGTTCCTGGGTGGCCAAGTCACAACCGACGCCGGGTTGTTGGCGTATCGGGAACTCGACGAGGCGCTTGGTCTCACCGAAATGGCCCCAGCCGCCCTCGAAGACAGCCGCCTGGGCAGCAACAAGCAACACGGCCTGTTGCCACTGTTGCGCCAGTCAATCTACAGCCGACTGGCAGGCTATGAAGACGTGAACGATGCTGAGCGGCTTTCGGTTGACCCTGCCATGCGTCATATGGTCGGTGGGCGTGCTACGTTGCCG
>CAUYYY010000180.1:0-4949 GCA_963577165.1 Planctomycetota bacterium
TAAGCCTCGAAGCGTTGATCGATCGCCACCCCGACGGAATGCTCCGAGACGACGTGTTGCGGTGGATGCACGGCATGGCGGCTGGCGTGGCTTACTTGCACGACCATGGCGTCGTACACCGCGACTTGAAGCCCGGCAACATCCTGAGCGACGAGGGCACGGTCAAGATCGGCGACTACGGACTGGCCAAGTTTATTTCCTGCTCGCGACGCAGCGGCCAGACCGAGAGCATCGGCACGATCCATTACATGGCGCCGGAAATCGCCAACGGACGGTATGGACGCGAAATCGATATCTACGCTCTGGGCATTATGCTTTACGAGATGCTGACCGGCAACGTGCCGTTCGAGGGCGAGAGTGTCGGCGAAGTGCTGATGAAGCATCTCACGGCCGAGCCCGATCTGGGCGTGCTCGACGAGCCTTATCGAACGGTTGTGGCCCGGGCGATGGCCAAGGACCCCGAGAAACGATTTCGCAGCATCAGCGAGATGATCGCCCAGTTGCCTAACGCGCCCGCCGGCGGTGTGGCCCGGGCGGCCTACACGCCGGCAGACGGCCCGCGGGTAGCCGATTCGGCAGACGAGCAGGACCAGGTCGTTCCGGCGGTCGCGATCAGCGAGGAAACAGATGAGGAGCCGGTGGCCCAAGCGGTCCGCGATGGCTGGCGGAATATTCAGTCATGGTGGGCCGAATTGAAGCTGCACGCGGGCGTGAAGACGCTACTGCTGGTGCTGGTGATCTTGGGGCTGATCGGTTTTTCGGAAGCGTGGGTCCCGGTACTATTCTCGGCGCTGTTGATCTATGCCGTGTACTGGGTGGTGCGGGCCATGGTCTCGCCGGTGATGAAGGCCAGCGGCAAGCCGCCGCGAGTTGCTTCGCCCCCCGTGAATGGGCCGTCACAGGAAGTTGTTGCCCAGAGAATAGAAGCCGCTCAATTTGTTGAGCGCCGGCGCCAGCGTGGGAAGCATCGGCGTCGACACAGTTGGCGAGACGAACTTCGAACAACGCTCGTCGAGAAATCGGTCCGAGATAAACTGGCCGAACTGACCGGCTCGATGTTGCTCGCTGCGCTCGCGGCCGTGCCGCTGAGTATCGTGATGTGCATTTTCGCTACGCCTGCGCTCGGGACGACGTTGCAGATCGAACAAGCGATTTGGATCGCCTTGGTCGGCACGGTCGGCGCTTGGGCCGTGATGCTGCCGTCGAAACGCTGGGAAGGCCGTCATGGCGATGACGGCGTGCGACGATTTACCATGTTGGTCGCCGGTCTGGCGATCGGCGCCATGGCCTGTGGTCTGGCCGGTCTGCTGATGGTCGAGCTGCCCGACAGTAATGATTTCGGCGGACAGGGCCTGCTCAGCGGCTTCCATGCGGCCGACGGCACACCGACGATGCTCCCATACCTGGCATACTTTGGTTTTCTGTTTGTGATTCTTCGCTGGTGGCGGATAGCCGACCCGCTCCGCACTGTGCGGCTGAGTCTCTGGTCGACCGTCTGGTGTGTGGCCTGGGCATGGCTGCTCGCTCAGCTTTGGTGGTTTCCACAGCCGTGGGGCCTGATGCTCGCCGGAATGATCGCCATGTCGACGCAGTTGGCCAGCCCCTGGATACCGCACGAAGAGCGGATAGGGAAACAGGAAGCGGACGAATAACTTCTATGTTGAGCGCACGTCGCTTGCGACCCGTGTTTAACATTTAGCGTTCAACGCCCGTACGAAACTCGGGCCGCAAGCGGCCCCGCTAAACTTTTTAGGCGAAACGAGTAGAACCATGTCATTAACCCCATTAATAGTGTTCTTCTTCCTCGGCTGTCTGCTGTTGGGCGGATTGGTGCTATTGGTTACGCTAATCGTCAATCGTAAGACGCGGCCGATTGCTCTGGTCATCGCCGGTGTGCTGGCCTTGATCGTTATGGTACCTGTTGTCATGTATTTGATGGCATATTCAATAACACCTGGCTTGCGACAAAAAGTCCATGTCCACGACTACCCCCGTTTCAGCCCACACGAATCTCAACAGACCGCCCCGTCTAGCCCGTCATCGCTCATAGGGGACGCTACCTACGAGGACATGGGGGCAAGTCTTATCGATCTAGGCCAGCCGGCCACCGACACGGCAGGCGACGCTGCAACCGAAACCGCGAGCGAAAGTTCCACGGAAGAGACCGGGGAGCTTACCGAGGAGCCAACCTCGAGCGATGAAGAGGGAGCCGATCCGCGTGCGCACGCGGCTGCTGAGAAACCAGACCTGCCGCCCGAGAAGCAAGCCGAGCCCGAGCCCGCCTGGGTTACCTCGCCGCCGAAGAGCGTGGGCAACTCCGATCCACACCAGCGAAGGATCCAGTCGGATGAGTTCGCCACGGTCGAGGAGTGTAATCGACAGCTCGACGAACTGATGAGGGTTGCCACGGCTGAGTATCTAGATCAACTGATTGGCACCGATCGCTTCGCGTGGCACCCAGCACATTATCTGGGACGATTGGGCATCACGACCGGTGACATTCGGCGGAACATCTGCAAAGAGGAACACGCGAAGACCGTCAAACACGATTTTGGTGACATGAAGCGGGTTTCTATCCTGATGGAATTCGACAAGGACATCGAAAAAGATTTGCGACGCGCATGGAAAGAGTCGCAATTGGAAGAGCGGCTAGCAACGGTGGGCGTCGGCTCGGGCGCCGTGCTGCTGCTGATCGGCGCGGTCTTTGGTTTCTTGAAGTTTGACACGGCGACTGAAGGTTTCTACACCAAGCGGTTGATCTTTGCCGCCATCGCGGTGACAATAATAGTACCGTTTCTCACTATACTGCTATGGGATGTCTTTGGCGATTCCTGGTAGGGTGGGCAGAGTGCAACCCCTTGCTGAGGGTGTAGCCTACGCGTTTTTCTCACGCAAGTGCTTCACAAATATGGCTTCTGAGCCGACGCCCGACTCGTTGCTTGTAAAACAAATTCGCACGGGCAAGCCCGAGGCGTGGAACCAACTGATTGCCCAGTATGAGGGCCGGCTGTTGGCGTTCGTCGAGAGCCGGCTGCGCGGCCGCTCGGCGTCCGAGGACGTCGTGCAAGAGACGTTCGTCGGCTTTCTGACCAGCTTGCCCAATTACGACAGCCAGCGGCCGTTGGAAGGTTATCTGTTTTCGATTTGCTCGCACAAGCTGACCGACTTTTTGCGGCGCGAGGGCCGGCGTCCGGCCATCCCGCTCTCGTCCTCGGCCAAAGATTCGGCGGGCGAGTGGGACCTGCCCGGCTCGGCACGACACGCCAGCAGCATTTTGCGTAGCGGTGAGCGGCGCGGCATGGAAGCGGCGGTATTGGCCGAGGCGCTCGGCGAAGAAATCGGACATTGGCAATCGCGTGGCCAGTGGCAGAAAATCGAGTGCATGGAACTGCTGTTCGTCTGCGGTTGGCCGAATAAGCGAGTGGCCGGCCAGTTGAATCTCAGTGAGCAGCAAGTGGCCAATTTTAAGTTCGATTTTCTGGCCAAGCTCCGCAGCCGGGTCCGGAAGCAAGATCTTCCGCCCGACGTGTTCCCGGAATTGTACGAACAGGAGTAAGCTATTTGCACCACAGAGACACAGAGGACACGGAGAAAAGAACTTGGTTTTATGCTGATCTACAAAGAATTGACTCATGTGATGTGCGGTGCAGCGATTGAAGTTCACTCTCAGCTTGGACCCGGTTTGCTGGAATCCGCTTACGAACAATGTTTGTGCCATGAATTGGCGTTGCGAGATATTAAACTTCAACGGCAAGTTCCTTTGCCGGTCACGTATAAGGGCGTACGGTTGGATAGCGGTTATAAGTTGGATGTTGTTGTTGACGAAAAAGTGATCCTTGAACTGAAAACCGTCGAATCCCTACTCCCAATCCATGAAGCACAACTGCTCACATACCTGCGGTTGAGTAAAATGAAGGTAGGTCTACTTCTAAACTTCAACATGCCAACGATGAAAGATGGAATCAAGCGACTTGTGCTGTAAGATGAATTTCAACTTGCCCTCTGTGTCTCCGTGGTAAATTCCTTTTTTCGCTTTTTAACGAAACAATGAACAAACCATTTTCACTCACCGAGTTGGAAGCCTACTTGGACGAGGCGTTGCCTGCAGACGCGATGGCACGGGTCGAAGAGGCACTGCGCAGCGACAAGAGCCTGGCAGGGCAACTGGCCGACATCAACGGCCGCCACGACGCGGGCGTACACAGCCTGGGCGGCGTCTGGCGGCGAGCCCGGCTAAGCTGCCTGAGTCACGAGCAGTTGGGCAGCTATTTGCTCGAAGCACTACCCAGCGACGCAGCCGACTACGTGACATTCCACTTGCAGACGGTCGGCTGCCGCTATTGTACGGCCAATCTGGCCGACATGTGTGCTCAGCACGACCAGTCCGATGCCGGCGCCGACGTCCGACGTCGAAAATACTTTCAATCGAGCGCCGGATACCTGGAAGGCATGTAGGCCGGAACAAACGGTAGCGCAGTTCCGGCAAGAAGCTACAACTCCTTGATCAGATCGTTCGTCGTCAAAACCCTGCCAAATCGTCTGGCATGCATTAGCAGGCCTTCGTCATGTGCTCGTTGTGTTATCGTAGCTGAGCAATCCTCGCAGATCACGGTGTTGTAACCCAACTCAGCCGCAGCTCGCGCGGTGCCCAAGACACACATATCGGTGAATAGCCCAATGATCACAACATCTCGAATAGCATAATTTCTCAATGCGTGATCAAGTTGACTTAAAGTGAATCCACCAGAGGTCAGTTTATCAATGACGAGGTCTTCTGTCCCGGGAAAGACCACCTCTGCAATTTCGTAACCCGGTGTACCTCTCCACAGTTTTGGTGGGTTGTTCAGCTCTCTGAGTCGAGGAGACATCTCATCACCCAGCGATGTCATACAACCATTTCGCGTATATACAACTTTTAGATCACGTTCACGGAACGCCTTGATCAACTT
>CAUYYY010000181.1:0-4926 GCA_963577165.1 Planctomycetota bacterium
TGTCTCACTTATCCCTATCAGGCAGCGGATCGGCCTAGTCGTCCGACATCGCGTCCGCTGGCCATCGGAGTGCAAAACCTGGCGGTGTCGGTCGATCGGCTTTCGGTCTGGAGAGACGTGTACTACGGCCCCTTGGCGGGCAGCCCCTTTCCGAGTGGTGGAGCCGGCCACGGTCTCTCTGGAGAGTGCCAGCTAGGGCCCAACGAGTTCTTTGTGTTGGGCGACAACAGCCCAATTTCCCTCGACAGCCGCACTTGGCAGATGTCGGGTCTGGCCGCTAAGTTCTTGGTAGGCAAGCCTTTGGGAGTCCAGTAGTGCGAGTCACACACACATACAGCAGACGTGAAACCTGGTTTCTAGGCTCAATCGCGGCCGTTAATTTCGCGTGTCTGAAATGCCGCAAATCAGCTATATTCACCGATCTGTTGCGAATGAACTGCGTAGAGATACCGCTGGGTGGCGGGGTTGGAGCCTAAGCGACGGGCCCGGCACCCATCACTAACTACCTACAAAACGGATGCTCGAAAGATGAAATTTCACTTTTTCACTCTTCGACTCTTCAACTCTTTGGCCTTTTGACTCTTTGACTTTTTCACTCTTCGACTTTTTGACCACTCCGTAATCCGATTTCACACCCATAAGCAATCTCTCCCATGTCAAAATCTTCGCGAAAGAAAAAAGCAAAGTCGGCTCCCTCCCAGACGGCCGGCCGTGAGAGGGTCCAAGAAACATCGGAAAATGCACGCGCGGTCCGCGAGGCGATCGAATCGATCGTCATCGCCTTTGTGCTGGCTTTTCTGTTTCGCACGTTCGAGGCCGAAGCGTTTGTGATTCCGACCGGCTCGATGTCACACACGCTCCGCGGTGCCCATAAGGACGTGGACTGTATTCAATGCGGATTTCGATATCAGGCCAGTGCGAGCGACGAAGCGAAACAATGGACAAGCGGGTGGCGCCGGCGACTGCGTGAAATCGAGACGGCACTGGCGACGGCGAAGTTAGCGTATGAGACGGCGACTCCAGGCCGACAACGAAATCGCGCGGAAGACGAATTGTACCAAATCGAAGAAGAATGGGTGCGGCATCGCCAGTACGATACCGTCAGCACCACCTGTCCGATGTGCCGGTACACGATGAGTGTCGATCCGGCGCCCGGCGAGGATCTGGCGGACGACCCCGAGGCGCAGAGCGGCGCCGAGCAACTGACCTACAACGGCGACCGCATTCTCGTTAGTAAATTTGAGTATCAGTTTCACGATCCGGACAGATGGGAGGTCGTCGTATTCAAATTTCCGGGCGACGCCAAGATGAATTACATCAAGCGTCTGGTCGGACTACCGAGCGAAACGGTCCGCATCCAAAACGGCGATATCTACACCTTTCGCGATGGCGAAGATCCGGCAATTGCCCGCAAACCGCCTGCAAAAGTTCGCGCAATAATGCAATTGGTCCATGACAATCACTTTCAGCCGCAAGCGTTGTCCGACGCTGGCTGGCCCGAACGTTGGCAGGTCTGGCCGAGTGGAGCAGCCGTACAATCGCGCGGTTGGCAAGCGAAACTGAGCGACACAACCCAGAGCGACGGTGCTCGGAACCGCTGGCAAGGTTTCTCGATCGACGGCGAATCGGATATCACCGACTGGATTCGCTACCAGCATTTCGTTCCCGGTTGGGATGACTGGCAAGAGGTCAGCAAGCGGCGCCTTTCGCCGAACCAGATCGGGCAGATTCGTCCACAATTGATCACCGACTTCTATTCTTACAATACGTACGTCGAGCGCGGCACCGCCAACGGGCCGAATGACTATCGGCGTGCGGCCAAGGACCTTGGCCTGCACTGGGTTGGGGATCTGCTACTAGACTGCCAGGTAGAAGTCAAAAGCAGTCAGGGTGAGCTACTGCTCGAAGTCGTCGAAGCAGGCCGCCATTTTACCGCGACGATCGATGTGGCGACCGGAAAGGCGACCTTGTCGATCGATGCCGTCGACAGCTATGCGCCGACTGCAGCGACGTCGCTACGTGGACCCGGCCGTTATCGAGTCGAATTGGCCAACGTCGACGACCAGTTGTTGCTGTGGATCGACGGCTCGCTGATAGAGTTCGACACCGAAACGGCGTATGACGGGCAGAGCGTTTTCGGCGATCCCGCTAGAATTCAACCCCGCTCGACGGCAGAAGACCGTGGCGACCTGGCGCCGGCCGGCATCGGCTCACGTGGTGCTAGCCTCAGCATTTTCCAACTGCGGTTATCTCGTGATATCTATTACATTGCCCACCGATACGACGGGCGCCAACATTGGGTAGTGACCGACTACGATCGGGCGGGCGAACCGTTTCGCAGCATCCGTCCCGAGGACTTTCCCCAGTTTCTTTCCGATCCGTCCCTCTGGAGTGCCTTTGCCCACCGGAGCCGGCAAGACTTCAAGCTCGGGCCGGACCAATTCTTCGTTCTTGGTGATAATAGTCCCTCCAGCGCCGATGGTCGCCTGTGGGAAAGGAAAACGGGCCGGGAACATTATTACGTGCCTCGCGAGTTGTTGATCGGCAAGGCGGTGTTCATTTATTGGCCGCACTCGTGGGGCCAAATTCCACTGGCACCGCGTTGGGTACCCGGCTGGCCTAATTTTGGCGACATGGGTTTAGTAAGGTGAGTGAGAGAGTCAAGAGACGAGGGTCGAGAGACAAGGGATAAGAGCCAGGAGACAAAGAGCATGCCGAAGGCAGCGCATGACGAGCCAATGTAAGCTCTTATTCTCTGGACCCTCGACTCTAGACTCTTGACCGTTACCGAGGACGACTACAGTGGCACTTCTTGAAGTTTATGGACTGGTGAAAACGTTCGGAAGACGACGCGTCGTCGACGGTGTCGATTTCGAAGTCTATCCGGGCGAGATCGTGGGTCTGTTGGGGCCGAACGGCGCCGGCAAGACGACCTGCTTTCGTATGACGTGCGGCATGATCGAGCCCGACGCGGGCCGTGTCCTCCTCGGCGGAGCGGATGTCACCCGTTGGGCCATGTATCGCCGCGCGCGCGAAGGAGGCATGGGCTACCTGGCCCAAGAATCGAGCGTCTTTCGCAAGCTAAACGTCGAGCAGAACCTGCTTGGCATGATGGAAATGCTCGGCATCGATCGCCGCACACGCTGTGCCCGCTGCGACGAGTTGCTTGAGCAATTTGCCATTACGGAGCTGCGAAAATCGAAAGCCATGTCGCTCTCCGGGGGCGAACGGCGGCGGCTCGAGATCGCCCGTTGCCTCGTCTCCGACCCAAAACTGATCTTGTTGGACGAACCGTTTACTGGCATCGATCCGGTCACGATCGCTACGATTCAGGAGACGATTCGTGATCTCCGCGCCCGCGGAATCGCGATCCTCATCACCGATCATCAGGTACGCGAGACACTGCAAATCACCGACCGCAGCTATGTTATCCGCAGTGGACAGGTTTTGTGCCATGGGCGTCCCAACGAAGTCTTGGCCAATCGCGAAGCACGGAAGTATTACTTTGGCGAAGGGATGGAACTCGGCGGTCCGGCGCCCCAGCAACCGATACCACGGCCGACAAGCCGCGTTGCGGATTAGGCTACGTCAGGTGCCAACCGAACTTCTCTTCCAGACGTTCTCGGCTGCGCCATTGCAACACAACCATCGAGGGAGACTCGACGATTTCTTCTGTGCAGCGTCCCCACCGGCCGGAGGCCCGCACGGGAGTCTGCCCAAAGGACCCCATCGCACCGAATAAGGACTTACGTCGATTCCTGTTGCCCTAAGTCCTTTAGGTTGGTGCCCATCGGGTGCGGCCACTGAACCTTCCACTCTCGCCTTGACCACCTTCGGCCTTGTTCGTCCTCATCGGCAGGCGACACAGGCGGGCGGCAAGCTACAGACTCGATAATTCAGCCAACCGCGCCCCAAGCCGCCGCGAGCATTCCTCGACTGACGGACCGTTTTAGGGAATTGCCAGCTTCGCCTGATGTTGTAGCGATGGGTCTGTGTCGGCTCGGCACATGGCAAGCCGCAGGTCATCGACCAGGGTCGCGAACGTTTCATCGGCCATTGCCGAGTTGATCTCTTCGACTTTGGAGCGTGTCATCATGAGCCGACCGGCATCAGACCGGTTTTCAAGCCGCGCTAACCTCGATTGAATCGTTGCCATGTTGTCCCTCGTTTTGTTCCAGTCGTGTGATACGGTGTTCCAGTTCCGCTGCCGTCCGCAAGGCAACTGTTTGCTGTAAGATTGTCCGGGCAGCCGTCAGGCGTATCGTGTCGGCGTCGGAGTCGAGCAGTTCCCGCAATACGTCCACCGCTTTGGTCGCCGCGTCGCTCAGCCGCCCGCCCGCTAGTTCCATCAGTTCGCCACGAACGGCAGAAATCCTCCGACGGAACTCAGGGTCGTCCAGCCGTCGGTGTGCCGTCCGCTTGCCGAACCCCGCTTCCTCGGCCGCCTGCCGAATCGACAGCCCGCGTGCCAGGGCGAGAACCAAGCCGTCATCGCGATTTAACCTGTCATCGTCTGCCATTGTCTGCCACTCCTATGATCAGTCCGGTTTCCTGGCCTCGTTGTCGCTCCCACCGTCCCGGTCGCTCATCACCATCGCTGCCAACCGTTCTCGGTCGGCCGGAGGCAGGTCAGCAATCGCAGCCGCCAGGCTGGTCAATGGGTCGGTTCCGCCCACGTCATCCGGTGGTACAATTGCGTCGGTTTCTGCGCCATTTGCGTCGGATTTTGCGCCGCCCCTTGCAGAAATGTGTGTTTTCCCCGACGAATCTTGCGTAGTTTCGAGTCCTTCATCGCCCATTTGGAAGTCGTTTGCCGTGGGGACTGCGAGGACGAAGTGGCCATCGCGATAACATGCTCGAAATGATCTTGACCCTGCTGCTGGCCGTGCATCTGTTGGCGGTCAATGTCGCGTCGGCTGGGCCGCT
>CAUYYY010000182.1:0-4925 GCA_963577165.1 Planctomycetota bacterium
CTGGATGCGGCTTGCTTATCTGGTCGCTGCGGTGCTATTCATTCTAGGCATCAAAGGCATGACCCATCCGCGGACCGCTGTGCGTGGCAATCTGCTGGGTGCCTGCGGGATGCTGTTGGCGGTGATCGTGACGCTCGTTTTTGCCGGCAAGATCACTTGGTCCGTGGTGTTTATTGGATTGGCGGTCGGCACGGCCTTGGGAGTTATGCTGGCCAACCGAGTACAAATGACCCAGATGCCGCAACTGGTGGCGCTGTTCAACGGGCTCGGTGGCGGTGCCTCGGTTCTCGTGGCGGGTGCGGCGCTGCTAGGTGAGGATATGCTCGCCAAAGACGCGATCATCGCGGCAGCGGCTTCGGGGCTGATCGGCGCAGTGACACTCTCCGGTTCCTTGATCGCCGCCGGCAAGCTGCAAGAACTCAAAATGTTTTGGAAACCGATCAGCTTGCCCGGCCATCAGGTGATCAATGCGGCGCTGTTGGCCGGTTGTATCCTGTTCGCCTTTTGGATGATTGGCGGCAGCAGTTGGCCCTTTGTGTTGCTGGTGCTTATCGCGCTCGCGCTCGGCGTGATGCTCGTGCTGCCGATTGGCGGGGCCGACATGCCGGTTGTCATCGCACTGCTCAATTCGTATTCCGGCCTGGCGGCGGCCGCGGCCGGTTTTGTGATCAATAACAACGTCCTAATTATCGCCGGCTCGCTCGTCGGTGCGTCGGGCCTGATCCTGACGAACATCATGTGCAAGGCGATGAACCGTTCGCTGACCAACGTGCTCTTCGGCGTGATGGATGCCGGCGGCTCGGTGGCCGATGCCGACGAAGTTTATGGCGGCAAAGTGAAAAGCACCTCGGCGGAAGAAGCCGCCATGATGCTCGATGGCGCGCAGCGAGTGCTCATTGTACCCGGCTATGGACTGGCCGTCGCCCAGGCGCAGCACGCGGTGCGCGACGTCGCCACGCTGCTCGAGGCCCGCGGCGCCACGGTCGAATATGGCATCCATCCGGTCGCTGGCCGGATGCCAGGCCACATGAACGTACTCTTGGCCGAGGCCGACGTGCCGTATGAGCAACTCAAAGAAATGGACGAGGTCAACACCACGATGGCCCAGTGTGACGTGGCAATCGTCATCGGCGCCAACGACGTGGTGAACCCGGTGGCGCGTACCGATCCGGACAGCCCGATCGCCGGAATGCCGATCATCGATGTCGATCAGGCTCGTACCGTAATGGTCATCAAGCGTAGCCTGAGCCCGGGCTTCGCCGGCATCCCCAACCCGCTGTTCGCCGCCGACAACACGCTGATGCTCTTCGGCGACGGCAAACAGGTGATGCTCGATCTGATCAGCGCGATCAAAGAAGGCTAGTGCTGCATCAGCCATGATCTAATGGATTAGCGTTAGCAGCCGTAGGCGGAAGCCGACGGTTTATCTTGCACTCTAGCGCCGGCTTCCGCCCACGGCTGCTAGCCAAGTGGGGTGCATGAAATGCACCTCGGCCTTACTTGACTAATCGGACTAAGTCTGATAGACTTACTTTCATGGAAACTGTCAATATTCACGAAGCGAAAACGCATCTGTCCCGGCTGATCGAGCGGATTGCCGATGGGGAAGAGATTGTCATCGCCAAGGCCGGAAAGCCGGTCGCCCGATTGGTACGCTATCAGGCTCGGCAAGACCGGCGCCAAGGTGGGCAATGGCGTGGCTTGGTACGGATGGGCGATAATTTTGACGCGCCTTTGCCGCCGGAGATCGATGCCTCTTTCCGGCCAGCGGCCATGTCACGACAATCGGAGGGCGACGTGTGACGGGATATCTGCTCGACACACACGTGGTTCTGTGGTGGTTCGATGATCCACGAAAGCTATCTGATGCGTCGCGACAGGCGATTGAAAATGCCGAGAGCGCCGTGTTCGTCAGTGCGGCGGCGATCTGGGAAATGGGCATCAAAAAATCGTTGGGGCGGCTCGACATCCCCAGCAACCTATCCGACGTACTGAGCCAAGACAGCATTCGAGTGCTGAACATCAACCTCCATCATGCTTTGGCTGTGGCCGATCTGCCGATGTTGCATCACGACCCGTTTGACCGGATGCAAGTCGCCCAGGCGAAGCTTGAAAATCTGACACTGATCACCCGCGACAAGGACATTCCCCAATACCAAGTGGAATGGCTACAAGCATGAAAACGAGGTCGTGGGGTGGCAGGCCATCGCAGGAGCAGGATTGTTACGTCGCTACGGTTCATTGGCCCGGAATCCTGGTGTTTCACAAACGGACGTATGAAGTACAATAAGGTAAGGGTTTCGATAGACGGTTTTCGCTTCTGAGGGTCTTATGAAAAAACTCGACCGCATTACTCTCGATCCGAATGTCATGGGGGGGAAACCATGTATGCGGGGCATGCGCGTCACCGTGGGGACGATTGTCGGCATGCTGGCCACCGGTAATTCCACCGAGGACATTCTTAAAGCGTATTCCTATCTGGAAATTGAGGACATTCACGAAGCCCTTGCCTACGCGGCGTGGCGCTCAGAGGAGGTCGAGGCTCCACTGGTTCAACCATGAAGTTCGTCATCGACATGAACCTGTCGCCCACGTTGTGTCGCGTCTTAATGACCGAAGGATGGGATGCGGTGCATTGGTCCGACGTCGGGGATCCGCGGGCGACGGATACCGAAATCATGGTGTGGTCCGCCCAGCAAGGGCGAATCGTCCTAACGCACGATCTGGACCTGGGTTCGTTGCTGGCCGCCACTCAAGCAGAAGAACCGAGCGTCGTGCAAGTTCGAACTCAAGACGTGCTTCCGGATCGTCTCGCGCCGCTTCTTATTCCGGTTTTGAAACAATACGAAGCGGAGTTGAACGCAGGCGCACTGATAATCGTCGATCCGTCCAAATCGAGAGTTCGTATCTTGCCGCTCATGTAACGCCACCCGTCGGTGCTGCCACCCAAGGCTAGCGAAAGCGTTGTACGCCGCCGCCTTGCATTCTGCAATCATCATCAGGTGGGGTGTTAATGAGTGAGCTCTGATGTTCAGTGTTGAGGATTGAGATGAGAAAGAAGCTCTCCATCGCAGGTTTTCTTATTGGTGTTGGTTGCCAACTTGCCGTGATGATCTACGCTTTTTCCCAGGCTCCAGGTTTGCCCGGTCCGGTGGAGCTGCTTGTTGTTCTCCTTGTTGTTGCTTTCGTAGGCGACATTGGCGCAGTGGGGGGCTTCGCTATCGGTTTCGTTGTTGATCTGTTTCGCAAGAAGAATTCAGATGTTCCGCGACACGATGAAATAATGTAATCAGAACGGATTACGTAGAACTAAGGATGCCACAAGTATTTCCCATTCCACTCGCGGTATGAGAAAACGGTGAACTCAGTTGTTATGTTGAGAGGGTAAAATGATAATCACCAGTACCGAGTCAGTCCCGGGCCGAGACGTCGCCGAAATACTCGGCGTTGTACGAGGCAATAGCGTTCGGGCAAAACATATCGGACGCGACATCATGGCTAACCTCAAGGGGATCGTGGGCGGCGAAATCGCTGGCTACACAGAACTCCTCGCCGATGCCCGAGAAGAATCGTACAAGCGGATGGTCCGAGACGCGGAAGCTTTGGGCGCTGATGCAATTCTCAACGTCCGCTTCGTGACAAGCATGGTGGCGCAAAGCATGTCTGAAATGCTCGCTTACGGCACAGCGGTCAAACTTAGACGGACACGCCTCGCAAGCGAGGCGGCTAAATAGACAGTCTTCCTACGCTGTCACGGAACCTTGCAACGCGAACGCATAGACGGCATAGAAGTGACACGCACTGCCGACGATGACGAACAGATGCCAAGTGGCGTGGAAATAGCGGACTTTCTTATCCATTTTCAGGAACAGAGTACCTACGGTATAACTCAACCCGCCTAGCACAATCCAAAGGATGCAGCCCAGAGGCACCGAGCTCTCAATCAGCAGCAGCGCGGGCGCCCAGCCGAGTAGGATGTAGGTGACCGCTGAAAACTTTTCTTGGACGCGGTGTCGAACGACTACTTTGAAATAGAAACCGACCAGCGCGGCGGCCCAGACGGCAGCCAAAAGAAACCAAACGAGCGGCGAGGGCGAGAACGCCCACAATAACGGCGTGTAGGTACCAGCAATCGACAGATAAATGACACCTTGGTCACAGGCACATAACACGTATTTCGAATCAGGCCGCTGCACCGCGTGCGACAATGCCGAGACGGCATACATGGCGATCACCGTAGTGGCATAAACGGCACACGCCACGACCGATCCAACACCGGCATAACGGGCCGCGGACACCAATGCCACACTGCCCAACAGACTCAGCACAAAGCCCACGACATGGGTTGTCGTGTTGGCGATCTCTTCGCCGAGTGGCCGCCGACTGTCAAGGGCCGTGTCGATCGGTTGCATGAATCTCTCGCAGTGTGGGATGGGAAAGCTTGTCGTGTCCTTACGAACGGCTCGCTCGGGACTAGTTTATCAAGAAGACACGTGGAGCCCTTGCCTTCAACCCTCACGCTGCTCAGGCGAGTGGTACTTTCCTGGGTCCGCTCCGGATCGTATCGTATCTTTCCGAGCCACTGGGCGATCGGGTGTGCCCCACAGATCAGCAGCACCGCGCTCGTCAGACACAAACATGCTTGGACGAGTGCGGCCACGTCCCAGGATACAGGGACGCCTGTGACAAACCGAGCGATGGACCGAGCGAGATAGTGGAGGAATAGCGGCCAACAATGCGTAGACCTCCAGGAGCCGAGAGGTCACCCGGTACATTCCCGATTCCGTAATGGAAATCACCGGTGGAGTCTCTTCTGCACACTCGGCCTGACCATAGAACAACGAGGCGATGTTCGTGGCGTATCGAAACAGAACGCAAGCGGCGATACATTGGATCGAGATCGGAAGCCATGCCGTGACCAACAC
>CAUYYY010000183.1:0-4910 GCA_963577165.1 Planctomycetota bacterium
GTCACCGCGGCGGACCAAAGATTCGTTATAATCCTTCCAGTTTCTGATCTTGCAACTCGATTTTGTGCTGGCAACCATCGAATCGCTCCTTCTTAGGGTAGGGTACATCCGTTCATACCCTCCTTACGCTGGTTATGAAGCGATGGTTCACGCTTGTTTTGAAGGAATTGTTCGACAAGGCCGTTGCTAGTAGCAAGTAGCAAGGAACTATCGTCACGATCTGCGGTCATTCGCTGCGAACCGACCGACCGCCGGGAGCGTAATAAACGGCACAACGCGAACCGCTTGGATTCCCATTTTTCTCCGAGGCGGCCTGCTGGCCTCTCGCCGTCCGTCGGGCGATCACCCTTTTTGTGCGTAACGGTTTATCTGATAAGGATTTGACTTTCGCCATCGTGGCCGTAAGAATGTGGCGGCAGGCCCTGCGTGGCGGTTCTCTCATGTCTGATGCCCGATGCGGTAGCGGAACTCCGGTGGTGTATTTTGCGTCCTAACCTACGAGACCGAGCGTGAACGATGACGCCCAGCTCATTGACGCCGCCCTAGCAGGTGAATCGGCTGCCTTCGGGAAGCTCGTGACGCAGTACCAGGATCGGCTGGTCCATGCGCTGCGGCATTTGATCGGTTCGGCCGAAGATGCCCGCGATGTGGCTCAGGATGCGTTTGTCCAGGCATTTGTGAAACTGGAGACCTTTCGCGGCAGCAGCGCGTTTTATACGTGGCTCTATCGTATTGCGTTCAATATGGCCATGAGTCACCGGCGAAGGCAGCGACCGACCGCATCGATCGATCAGATGAAAGATTCGATGGGCAGCGAGCCGAGGGACAGCAAGCTGATGGACGGGGATGAATCGCCCGACCGACACTTGATCGAGCAGGAGCGTATTGCCCAGGTGCAGGCCGCTCTGGCACAACTCAGCGACCAGCACCGTGCGGTCCTGGTGCTGCGGGAGATGGACAACCAACCGTATGATGCGATTGCCGAAATCTTGGATCTGCCGGTGGGCACGGTGCGAAGCCGGCTACACCGCGCGCGGATCGAGATGCGCGATAAGCTGACGGAAATATTGAGCCGGGAGATGGAAGAAATGAGTTAGTGCGAGTCGCACACACATATTCCGGTGTCCGATCTGTTATTTCAGCACGAAACGGCTGTTTTAGCGGAACACTCAAGTGGTATTTGCTCTAATTGTTGGCATCATGAACGACCCACTGCAAGACGAACGAATCAGCGCCTACCTCGACGGGGAGATGACCGCCCAGGAGCGCGCCGAGTTTGAACGGCTGCTGGCCGACGATCCGGAGCGGCGGCAGTTGCTCGACGAACTGCGCGTGCTGTCGTCCACACTTGGCGGGCTGCCTAAGCAGACGCTGGACAATTCGTTTAGCCAGCAGGTGCTGCGAAAAGCCGAGCGGGTCGTTTTAACGCAATCGGCCCCCGAAAAACAGCACGGGAAGCCACACGAAGACGGGCTGCTCGAAGATACGCCGGCCGATGGTGTCGTGGCGGAAAAGGAACACGCGCCGCAGGTCGAACGCCCGGGCGAGCCGGTCTGGCCGATCGGATACAGCCGACGCGGCTGGGCTTGGGCCAGCTTGGCCGTGGCGGCCGCGCTGGTGCTCATGATCACGTTGCAGCGCGACCCCGTGACACAGCTTGCTAAGAACCAGCTTGCGAAAACGATGGAACAGCCGCCCGCTGCGAGCCGAGTTATGCTTGAAGACGGCATCGGAGCCGACGATGCTGCCCAGCCGGACCGATTCTTCGCAGAACACGATGATGCTAACGGTGATCTGGGTACGGCCGAAAACGAAGACCGTGTGGCAGGGACAGGCTCATCACCGACCGCGAGACCTTCGACGGTCGCCGATGAGTCGTTCCGCCGCGAATCGGAAACGCCAACTGATCGGCTGGCAGCCAAATCGCCAGAATCGACGTTGTCAGAATCGGCCGAGGCGATCGGTTTTGATTCACAGGGTTTTGATTCGCGGTCCGACGCGGCGACGGCTCGGTCGAACGGCGATGGTCTCCTCGCACGGGATCAAGTGATGGTCGTGCATCTCGATATCCGGGCCAGTGCCGCCAACGAAAGCCGACTGAATCAGGTGCTCCTCAGCAATGGGATTGTTTGCGATGCGAACGCACAGTATGGCATGCCGACCTACCGGCTCACTCAGCGCAACAAGACGCTTCAGCGCGACGAGATCGAACGGGACGGGGACAACTCGAAGAAACGGGCGATCGCGTCTTCCCGGTCACGCGGCGTCACGAAAAATGTTCTGTGTAAACGGGAAGACCAACCCGCCGCCGATGCTCAACAACGAGCAAACGAGGATGTCGTCTACGTCGAGGCCAGCTATGGGCAGATTGCCCAGGCTTTGAAACAACTGCACGACAACGTCGAGGATTTCCCTGCGGTCGAAGTTGACGCGGCGCCCGATATCCTGGCCCAGCAGGCGCTCGTCGCGAATTCTCGCGGTCGGGCGACAAACCGATTCGCGACACTTGATGACGATCGCTCGGTGGCGGCAGCGCCGCAGCTCAGCGCGGCGGACGAAGCAGGCTTGAAAGAAGAATCACAGCCGCTGAAAGAGAGTGAAGAAGTGAGAAAGGGTGAAAGAGACAAGGCAAGCCAGTTGGCTGGTGACACCGAAGCAGCCCACTCATCCGCTTCCGTCCAGGCGGCGAAGGAATTGGCCGTGGTGGGTACGCCCTTCTACGTTCAACTGCGAGACGCATTTGCAGACTCGATTCCAGCAGGTGCGGGCGGAGAGGAATCGGCGCGGGCCACGCGCGTGCCGGCTCAGCAACGGGCTGTTGCGGAACAGATCGTAGTGAATCGGCGACAGCAACTAGGGCGACAGTTCGTCGATGTCCTCCAGCAGAAGAGGGAAGGGCAGCAGCAACCGGCCAGATCACAGTTAGGAGGCCGACGTAGCCACCAAGTGCAAGTGCTATTCATCCTGAACGTCGTGCAGGAGCCGGCTGCGCTAAAGTGATTTTAATAGCGTACGATGCACCAGAGAGCGTAGAGGCCGTCGCGACATTTGATTTTTCCCCTGGTCATAGCTGCGCACCGCGTAGGAGACCGGTACTTCCGCGATGCGAACGCCCGAAATTCGCGCGACGCGGGCAGTGATTTCAGGCTCGATGCCGAAGCCGGTCTCTCGCAGCGAGGGCGCGATCTGTTCGACAATTTCGCGGCGAAACACTTTGTAGCAAGTTTCCATGTCGGTCAGGTGCAGGCCAGTTCGCAGATTGGAGAGCGTCGTGAGCATCCGATTTCCTAACGTGTGCCAAAACAGCGATCGCCCGGCGGCGTTTTGAAAGCGGCTGTCAAAGACAACATCGGCCCGGCCGTTGACGATCGGTTGCAGCAGTTTCCAATAGTCGGTCGGGTCATATTCGAGATCGGCGTCTTGCACGATCACGACATCGCTGCGGACTCGGGCGAAACCCGTCTTGAGGGCGGCACCCTTGCCTCGATTGACGGCATGTTGCACAACGGTCAAGCGAGAGGGAGCTGGCCACGTGTTGCACAGTTCGCTCAGAAGTTCACCACTGCCATCGGTGCTGCCGTCATCGACCAAAATGATCTCACAAGGTACGCCGCACTGGTGGACACGCTCGACGATTTGGACGATGGTGTTTCGCTCGTTGTAAACCGGAATGACCACCGACGCCAAGAAACCGCTTGGCAGGCCATCGCTTGACAGGCCATCGACACCTGACGGCTCGAAGACCGCGTGGTCCACTGACTTTTGCCGCCGTTCTTGTCGGCCTGAGTGGTCTCGCTCGTCCGAAGTCTGTCCATGTTGTTCAGTCTGTCCATGTTGTTCGGCCAATTTCGGAATCTCTTCGTGCAGAGCAAGTTGCTCAGACATGCGGTCATCGATTACTGGTTTTTCCCGGCGAAAACCCAATGATTGCGACCTCGGTATTTCGTAATCTGCTACATGGCGACGGAAGCAGAAGAAAAGCGACGTCCGAATTTTTTTTGCACTTTTAGTGCGACGCAATCGACACGTCACGGTGCGGAGCCATTATCAGGCGTGTCGATTACGAAAACAACCTGATCGAACCACCAAAAACAGAAAAGATCAACGCAGAGTCCGCGGAGGCGCAGAGAAATCGCAGAGAAGACATTGATAAAAAACTACCCAGAAGAAAAAACCGTTCTCTGTGCACCTCTGCGCCTCCGCGTTTATCCTTCATGTTCGATACGATGCGTCCATGTTTCATCCGTGGCTAAGAAATTTCCGTGATCGGTTCATTTTTTGGAACACGTCTTCGGAAAATTGCAAGAGATGTAGCCGAACATTTTTCATTTTAAGAATGTCACTTGACATTTTTCGATTGCGCATCACAATGAGCGCCTGCTGAGTGTCAGAGCTTCGCAATACTTGTGGCACCAGCGCTGCGGATGGCCGCGCCGATAAGCCTCAACAGCCTATGGGTCGCATATATCTGCTGTGGTGTGTCGTTCTTTTGTGGTGTGTCGTTCTTTGGCGAGTCACGCTGTTTTTGTGCACTATGTGTTCGTTTAAGTCCCTCTGTCGAGGGTCCGTTGGAACGAATTGAGAAAAATTAGCTCTTGGGGGCGGCGATAGCACGGATCGTGCAGTCGGCGACGTTCGTCGTGGCCTGGATGTCCCCCCGAGATTTTCGCCTAGCGGGCCAATTCGCCTAACAGGCGAGTAGAGCACGAGCGGCAGGACGGCAAATTCGGCCGTCCTGCCGCTTTTTCTTTGACGAAATGATTGCTGCGGCAAAGTTTTCCAATTGCCAAACCAACACAAGTTTGCGCAAATTGCCAGTTGAGACGGGATTTCCGCGACGGTTCGGGAGCCAGTCCCCGTTTTTCAACTTTCGACTCTTTTTCTTTTCTGCTCGATTTTCCATGCCCACC
>CAUYYY010000184.1:0-4884 GCA_963577165.1 Planctomycetota bacterium
TACTCCGACGCGTAGATCGCAAGCCCAAGATGTGCAGCAGTTGTGCGATTTTTGGTCGCTGTTGGGTGCCCAAACCGTGAAGATGACCGCCGTCGAACACGACCGTGCGGTGGCGGCCACCAGTCACGTCCCGCACCTCTTGGCGTCGGCGCTGGTGGCGGCCATGCCCGAGGAGTACCGAGCGTTGATCTCGACCGGCTGGCTCGACACGACGCGCATTGCCGCCGCGGACCCAGCACTCTGGACACATATTTTTCTTTCCAATCGCAAAAGTGTGTTGAGCAATCTGAAACATGTCGAGGCGAACATCGCTCGGTTGCGGTTGGCACTTGAGCGCGGTCGGACCGACCAACTAGAAACTCTGCTGACCAAGGCGAAACGGAGTCGCGATGCTGTGGGAAGTTGACATCTATCCAGCCGCAGGCGAGGCCGATCGATCCGCCCGGCAGATTGCCGCCGACGCTGGCGACATCGCCGGCGATATCCATCTGGCCGAGGATCTTCAGATTACCGCTGCTCGCGGCTATCTGATTCAGGGCGCGCAGCTCGATCGCGAACAAGTGGAACGATTGGCGACCGAGTTTCTCGCCGACTCGGTCGTCGAGCGCACCGTCGTAGGCCAGGTTGGCGACGAATGCCTTCACCAGCCCCCATCAAGCTGCACGACAGCGGAAGCAGACGCGAGCCAAGTCCGGCTGGTTCACGTGCTGCCCAAGCCCGGTGTGATGGACCCCGTGGCACTAAGTGCCCAGCGGGCCATTGCCGATTTCCAAATCGAAGCCGATCAAGTTCGCACTTTGAAGAAGTATTGGCTCGGCCAAATTACGGACCAACAGTTGCAAAGCCTGGTAAACAAAATCCTTGCCAACGATGCGATTGAGCAGGTTATCGTCGGACCGCTCCAACTCGATCGGTTGGATTGTGGATCCGACTACGAGTTCCAACTCGTCACCGTGCCCATCCAAGAGCTCGACGACGAAGGTCTGATGCGACTCAGCCGCGAGGGACAGCTCTATCTGCAGTTGGCCGAGATGCAAACCATCCAGGCCTACTTTCGCCAGATCGATCGCCATCCGACCGACATTGAGCTCGAAACACTTGCCCAAACCTGGAGCGAGCATTGCAGCCACAAAACATTGGCCGGGCGGATTGCCTATCGCGATCAGCAGGGTGAGCGACAATTTGAAAACATGCTCAAAGAGACGATCTTCGCCGCCACGCAGACGATTCGGCAGCAGTTGGGCGACGACGATTGGTGCGAGAGCGTCTTTGTCGACAATGCCGGCATCGTCCGCTTTGATGAACAGTACAATCTGGCGTTTAAGGTCGAAACGCACAATCACCCGTCGGCGCTCGAACCGTATGGTGGCGCCAACACGGGCATGGGCGGCGTGATACGCGACATATTGGGCACCGGGCTCGGTGCCAAGCCGATTGCCAGCACTGATGTCTTCTGTTTTGCTCCGCCCGACTTGGACGGCGAGGCGCTGCCGCCGGGCGTGTTGCATCCCCGCCGCGTGATGAAAGGGGTCGTCTCGGGCGTACGCGACTATGGAAACCGGATGGGCATTCCCACGGTCAACGGCGCGATTTACTTCGACGAGCGGTACCTGGGAAATCCGCTCGTCTACTGCGGCAACGTCGGGCTGATCCCACGCGACAAAACTCACAAGCAGCCGCAGCCCGGCGACCTTATCGTTACCGTCGGCGGACGCACCGGACGAGACGGAATTCACGGCGCCACGTTTTCCAGTGCCGAACTCACCCACGAAAGTGAAAGCCTCTCGGGTGGCGCCGTGCAAATTGGCAACGCCGTTACCGAAAAGATGGTGCAAGATGTGATCCTCGCCGCTCGCGATCGTGGGCTCTACACCGCCATCACCGATTGTGGCGCCGGCGGTTTCAGCAGCGCCGTCGGCGAGATGGGGGAAACCATTGGCGCCGAAGTCTGGCTCGATCGTGTGTCAACCAAGTATGACGGGCTTTCGTATACGGAATGTTGGATCTCCGAGGCACAGGAGCGGATGGTCCTTTCGGTGCCTGACGAAAACTGGGACAAGCTTTCCGCCCTTTGTGCGTCGGAAAGTGTCGAAGCCACGGTCATCGGCCGCTATTTTCCGACCGGACGCTTGGTCCTCAAATACAATGAGAATGTCGTCGGCGATCTGCCAATGAAGTTCCTGCACGACGGTCGGCCACCGGTTGTTCGCCAAGCTCAGTACAACCGGCCGCCCCGGGTCGAACTCCGTCTGCCCCACGATGCAGCGACCGACTATGCCCCCGATCTGCTCAAAATTCTCGGCTCGCTCAACGTTGCCAGCAAAGAATGGGTTATCCGTCAATACGACCACGAAGTGCAGGCCGGCAGTGTCATAAAGCCGCTCGTGGGCGTCGCCGTCGACGGACCGAGCGATGCCGCGGTTGTGCGGCCCGTGCTCGATTCATCGCGCGGCGTGGTGATCGCCTGCGGCATGAACCCGTACTACGGCGATCTGGATACCTATCACATGGCGGCCAGCGCTATCGACGAAGCGGTTCGCAACTGTGTCGCCGTCGGCGCCGATCCGGGCCGCATTGCGCTGCTCGACAACTTCTGTTGGGGCGACTGTGAAAAAAGCGAAACGCTAGGCTCACTCGTCCGTGCGGCGCTCGCCTGCCAGGACGTGGCCGTCGCTTGGCAGATGCCGTTCATCAGCGGCAAGGACAGCCTCAACAACGAATTCAGTTTCGAAGACACCGCAGGCCGTCGGCAGACGATTGCCATCCCGCCATCGCTTTTGATCAGTGCCATGGGCCAGCTCGACGACGTGGCCCGTGCGATCACCATGGACTTGAAACAGCCGGGCAACCTGCTTTACCAAGTCGGTGTGACAAAAAACGAACTCGGCGGTTCGCACTTCGCGCTCGTTCGCTCTCTGTCCGGAGGCGACGTGCCCACGGTTGACGTCGCGGCGGCCCACCACACATTTGCCGCCCTCCATCAGGCGATCCATGCCAGGACGGTCCGTGCGTGCCACGATCTGAGCGAAGGCGGACTGGCTCTAGCAGCCGCTGAAATGGCCTTTGCTGGCGGGCTCGGCGCGAGGATTCAACTCGCGGACGTACCGCCTGCTGCGGACGTCGACACCGACGCGACCCATCCTGCCCCTTTGCATTCGGCCCCTTTGCATTCGGCTGAGCTGCTATTTAGCGAGTCGAACAGCCGCTTCCTGTGCGAAGTGCCTGCCGCTGCGGCCGAAGAATTTGAGCGGATTATGTCGCAGCGTGCGGCCAGCCCAGTACCCGTTAAACGAATCGGCGAAGTCACCGCCGATGTTCAATTGCACATTTTCCACGAAACATCGACCGTCGTGCAAATCGACATCGCTACACTCAAAGAGGCCTGGCAAGCGCCGCTCCGCTGGTAAAAAATCAAAATCTGAAATCCTGTAACTGTTCACCAAAATGAAATGCAAAAACTAAAACAAATAGTTTTCACCACAGAGACACGGAGCACACAGAGAAAACAAGAACCACGAATAACGCGAATGGACACGAATGGACGAAAAGGCATGGGGCTCCGAGGAACCGGCGAAAGCAAGATGTTGACCGTATGATATTCACTCCGTTTTTTAATTCGTGTTGATTCGTTTCATTCGTGGTTCGTACTTCCGTCGTCGTCATTTCCTCCGTGTTCTCCGTGCCTCCGTGGTGCATTCTTATCGTCTTTTGTGTTCTTTTACTGTTTTTTCGTAGCGACTCTACTTCAAACGGCTAAACTATTACGAAATCTGAAATCCATGTTCCAACCACACGTTTTGATTCTCCGTGCCCCGGGCACCAACTGCGACGAAGAAACGGCGTTCGCTTTCCAATTGGCCGGCGGACTGCCGGAGCACGTTCACATTAATCGCCTGCTCGAATCACCCAGCCTGACCAACGGGTTTCAAATTCTCTGCATCCCGGGCGGTTTTAGTTATGGTGACGACGTGGCGGCCGGGCGCATTCTGGCCGGACAAATACGCCACCATTTGGCCGACAGTATTCGGCGCTTTCATACCGCGGAGAAACTCATCCTCGGCATCTGTAACGGCTTTCAGGTGTTGCTCAAGTCGGGAATTCTCCTGGCCGACAACGTCACCGGATCACCTGCCACACTGACCTGGAACGAGTCGGGTCGGTTCGAAGATCGTTGGGTACGGCTCCGCACGGACGGCCAGCGCTGTGTCTTCCTCGCGGGCCCTTTTTCTTCGGGTGCCGACCAGATTCAGCTGCCGGTCGCCCATGCCGAAGGGCGGTTCGTGGCTCGCGACGAGCAAATCCTTTCGCAACTCGACCAGGCAGGACAACTCGTGTTGCGTTATCAATCCTCCGAGAGCGACTCTTCTGCCAGCGACGGCGCCGAAGTCGCCTTTCCCGACAACCCCAACGGCTCTCAAGGGAATGTCGCCGGCGTCTGCGATCCGACGGGCCGCGTGCTGGGGCTGATGCCGCACCCTGAACGCTACTTGTACGCCACCAACCATCCCTGCTGGACTCGAGAGCCGCAAAAAGAAGTCGGCGACGGCCTGCAAATTTTTCAGAACGCCGTCGGCTACTTCCGGTAGTGCGAAACTCTTTCTACTGAGTCCCACATCGTGACGATGCGACCGCAACACGCGCCCCACTTCGCGCTAGGTCAGACCAAATCAGGTCGGATTGAATTGATCGATCACATCCTACGAGTTGTGTCCGTTCTTGCGCCGCCATAGCTCCCAGTCCGATGGTGTGTTCATAGCTTGATCGCTGCAATCCCGCGCCTACCCCAAGTTCCCCAACGATGTGGCAAAACGACTTTTTCTGAAATATTTTCGGGTCGGAATTGGCGCAAGTCGTTTTGCATCGGTGGCGAGTGGACGAGATATG
>CAUYYY010000185.1:0-4847 GCA_963577165.1 Planctomycetota bacterium
CGCCAACATCTCGCGAGCCGGATATGCCGCGCTCACAAATAGCAGCCCGGACGTGAACACAGGCGACGCGACCGCTCGCCCCTTGGGCCCCACCGTGTGCCAGTGCTGCGAACCGTTGCGCGGATCATAGCTGACGATCGAGTGACTGCCGGCGATCACCATCTGCGTGCGGCCATCCAGGTCTCGAATCAGCGGCACACAGTGGCTACGGATTCGATTCTCGCGAGCAACCTTCCACACGACATCTCCTGTCTTGCGATCGAGAGCCACGATGTACGCATCTCCATCGTGATTGCCGTTGATGATCACTTTGTCTTCAAATACGACCGGACTTGCACAGTAGCCCCAGACGCTGGCGAACCCACCTGGTCGTACAATCCAATCAAGGTTGCCATTCATGTCGTAAGCCGCAATGCACATCTTCCCTGGGCTGACGGGCTTTCCGGTGTTGTCGGCGCGAAGGTCTCCACTCCGTTGTCGAATCACCTCCGCAGGAACGGTCGATCCGTCCGACTCAAGAAAAGAGACATAGACGCGCCTGCCGTCGGTTGCCGGTGTGATCGATGCTCTGCTGTTCAGTCGATGAACCGCTTCCAGCGGCGCGCGAATCACAACCCGCTGCCAAATCCTCTTGCCGGTGTTGCGATCCAGGCACACGAGAACTCGTTCCTCGCTCTCTTCAAGACAGGTCGCAATGAAGACGTAATCACCAAAGACAATCGGCGAGGCGTGTCCCACGCCAGGGATTTCGACCTTCCAGGCAACGTTGTCCCTGGCGTTCCATCGCGTGGGAACCTCTTGTTCGAGACTGGTCCCATCTCCACGCGGGCCTCGCCATGCGGGCCAGTCCTCGGCGCTGCTCGACGAAACGAGTAGCACGGTGGTCAGCCACGCCAACCGAACCACAGTCTTCAGATTCATAAAGCACCAACAACGGCGGCGGTTTCTGGAGTAGTATAGAGCCTCGGCGTGGCATGACGCCAACGCGGACGTTGCACCGAACCGAACGGGGAGTTGAGAGAAACGCCAACCGCCGTAACGCCCCGACAATCGCTGCTTGCTGTCGCTCTCATATTCGTCGCGAACTCGCGCCTGCGCGTGGGAGCTGAAGGATGAAACGATACGATTGCCTCCCAAGGCCTTGATGCTCGCTATTCTCGCGCTGTTGCTTGCAGCCGGCGGCCTAATCCGTCGCACGCTGGTATGAGTAGAGCCGCGAGTTTCTTAGGTGAAACCGTAATCGCGTGGTCTGAGCCGACACAGCTCCGCGGTTTCAGCCCACTCTTGTGCGGCGCTGAGAGTTATTAAACCACCCTTTTGCGGCTCGGGAGTCGTTTCGCAACCTACAGAGGTGCCCCCACCTCTGTCAATTCGCCCTCGCTGAAACTCGCTGAGGGTGCATCGCCCGCTTGCAGATCGAAGTTCTCGTTATGCGCAGCGGTGGGTCAGCCGAAGAAACACCTCCGCGAGTTGGCGTCGAGCGCAACTGGCCGAAACTTGTCCAACCCTCTGCAATCTGGGCCTACTCGAATGGCAGGCAGGCAGTCGATATGACCGCTGTAGATTGCGCTCGCCTAACGGTTTGCGTGGCGGTCGCGGAACGGCCGTTTCGACGTCCTTCGAGGCGATGCCGCTCGCCAGAGGCTTGATGCCCGCCTCCATCGTCCGCCTCTGCTGCTGCGGCGGCGCTCATCATGACGCCCACAACGAGCAGGTATTCAAGTCTCAACATCGTCTTATGGGTGAGTCCTCAAGAAGAGTGCGGGTGGGTTGTCGGGGCTTATTGTGTCACCGTCACCTCGCAGGTAGCCGTGTGTTTTCCGTCGGTGGAAGTGAAGGTGATCGTCGCGTTGGCCGGAAGGTTTTGGGGGTTGCCGGCGTGGATCATGATCTTCCCTTCGCGCCGATACGAGGGCCTTACCTTTGACGGGTCGATCTTGTCGAGCATGTGCGGCTTTGCCGTGGCGATGATGCCGCGTCGCTTCTCGCCGGCGGCCGTGATGCTCGGACTGCTGCTCGTCCACACACCCGTCTTGCACGTGGCGTCATCCGGCGCGATGGTCGTCTTGACCTCGCGAGATTCTCCCGGCTTGAGCGTCATCGACGCTGGGCTGAGCTGTACGCTCTTGACATTGACAATGTGTGGTTTCAGCGGAATGTCCGTCCAGTCCTCGACCTCGACGGCCTTGGTGGACCAGTCGCCGATGCAGTCCCAGGCGGGAAAGCACCCTAAAGAGGCCTCCCCCGACTCCATACCCCGTGCGCCCCAGGCGGCGGTGTCGGCATCGATCTTGCCCAGCGCCACCCGCACGTCCCACACATACTGCCAGGCGGCCCAGTCGCGATACCGAATCGGCTACCAGGTCCAGACGCATCCGTCCCTCAGGCCCAGTTTCGGCGACTTGAGTGGACGCTGGCGCACCCGCTCGAGGAACTTGCCTGGTACCTGATCCCACCAGCTATCCATCGCGGACAGGCGGACAATCCTCTCCTCGTCGGTCACCCTTCGTGACGCCTCGATCCGCGCGGCCAGGTATTGCTCGTGGTTGAACTTGACCGGCCGCGGGCCGTACCACTTCCGCAGTGCCTCGACGTCGCCCTGCTTCGTCGCGCCCAGCACCTCCTCTACGGCGTCCAGCACCACCTTCCTGCGCGTGGGCTCGGTCATATGGCCAAGGTGGCCCTCGCTCATCAGCCTGTGGCGGTAATTGACGCAGTCGCACCCTCGCCCGTCGTACGTGTACTTGTAGAACCATCCCTTGGGTTGCTCGACGCTGCACAGCCAGTCGTAGCTCTCACGCACCATAGTTGCGTACATGGGGTCGCCGGTAACGGCCGAGAAGTACAGCAGCATTGGGGAGGCGAAGCGGTTGAAGTTGCGCGGGTCGATCAGCGGCCCCTCGAAGCTGCGTTGCCAGGTTGACTCGTTCCAGGCGTCGGTCTGTCCGCGCCAGCCACGGACATTGCCCAGGCCGACGTTAGCGTTAAGCATGTAGGCTGGCATAGTCTTCAGCCAGTCGATAAACTTCCTCTCGCCGCTGAGCTTGTAGGCCATGATCATGGTCCGCATGCTTGCGGAGGTGGCATAGTCGTTGAGCATGTAGCCGGTCCGGTACCCCCCGCCCTTCTTGGGCTTGACCTTGCCGTGGTAGCTGTGGGGCCAGGGCCCTTGCCAGAATTCGTTCTCAGCCGGGTCCTGGCATGACCGCAACGTCTCGGCGTGCTTCAGCGCGGCGTCGAGGTACTTCTTGTCCTTGGTGAGCTTGTAGGCGTAGCAGACCAGGGCGACCTGGGCGAAGTTGTAACTATCTTGGAGCGAGGGAGCGTATTTAGCGCGAGCCTCGGACTTTCGCTTTCGCCGCAGCGTCGCGTTGTCGGGGAACATCCCGTCCTCGCGCTGGGTCTGGAGAATCGCGTCGGCAAAGTCGAGCCCGGCCTGACGGTATGTCTTCTCGCCGAGCATCTCGTAGCCTCGGAACCACATGGCGCAGATGGCGCCGTGGCCGCCGTTGTCGTAGTCGACGTCCAGCGTCTCGCCCGGCTTCCAGTACGTCTCGATCAGCTTGTCCAGCACCCCCCGCACATCGGCCTCTGACTGCTCATAGAGTTTCATGTCGATTTGCTTCAGCAGAGCCTGAAGATTCTGATCGTTATGCTCTGCCCTTGCATCGCACCTAAATGCTGACATCAACATGATAATGCCGCAACTCCACGCCAACCTGATTCCTGCTTTATCGCTCACTGTGCCCTTCCTTTCTCTAAGGCGAGTATATTATCTGCCATGCCCCTAGCCATCCCCTCGTCGTGCTCCCGGCGAAGCATATGGGCCAAGCAGAGTTGTTCGCACCGCTGCTAATCCGCCCTTGCTGAAAATCGCGTCGGTTGCATCGCCCGCTGCGGTTTTGTTTCAGTCCCAACTCGCGTCGGTGAACACGACCTCTGAGGAAACGGCAACATCTTGCGCGCTTCGAAGACGCACTTCTCAGACTGTGCAAAACTCCAGTCAGAGGGGTGCCGACCTGCCGTTGCGCGCGGCGGTGAAAATGCCCGCTGTTGGAAACGGAAGATAGCTTGCGCTCGGCGGGCACATCGCCCGCTTGACGAAGCGCATGTCACACCGCTAGATAATGGACATTCTTAAAACTGCGTCGGACGATGAAGCCGAAGCGAGTTAGCAATGTGTTGAATCTTCATTCGGTCCGATGCAGATGCAGGAGTTCCACATCTGCTGGAAGTGTGTCAGACTGCAATTGCGTGTTGTGGTCAAGCTCAGAGGTCTTTCCTGCCTCTGCAGCTTCCAGCGGAGGTCGTTGTGCCGAATGCCAATTATGAGCTGACGACCGCACCCTGTGATGCGTGCTCGGCAAGCCGGGCGTAGGCATCGGTTGTGCGTTTCCTCTCTTCCGACAGATCGAAATCGGAAGTCTTCACAGTTACTGCTACCACTCTCCCACGGCGTCGTCGATCTGAGCGATCTTGCCAAAGTATCTGGTGCTGATTTGGCGGAGTGCATCGCTGTTGGGCGGCGGTCGGCGCTCGTGGGGTGAACAGGTGCCTTGGATTCTGCTGCATCGGTCGGTCGCACTTGGAACACCGGTGGTGTACGCTAACACACATAGTAACGCGAAACGAATCGATAGGCATGGCCGGCCGTCGGTAGTCGAGCAACCGATTTTCGCCAGGCATAGGAAACCAACTCCGGGAGTGTCCACATGCGACCCATTGCAACGGTTGCCATTATTTTGGCTGTCGTTTTGTCTTGCAACGCGTCGATCGTCGCCGATGAACTTCACCGACCAAAGCGCGAACCGGCGAAGCGCTACCGCATGGTCTACAACCGCGACGGG
>CAUYYY010000186.1:0-4792 GCA_963577165.1 Planctomycetota bacterium
ACCGGCAGCCTACGGAGCCGTCGCCAGAAAACTTGTTCAAAGCATTTACGGTGTGCTAAAAAATAAAACAATGTTTCAAATCCAACCTCAAAACACTTGACATTCAACGGACAATCTCTGCGTTTATCTGTTGTGCTATGTCGGTTTTAAGACGCGTGGGCCTCGTGGAACTCGGCCCACCCTACATGCTGCTTGCGATTTGTTTCGGATTTCGTCATTCCGCACTCCGCCTTCCCCCCTCCGCACCTGCACTGGCGAAACGTTCGACTATTCGAGAAAGCGCCCCTATCAAACACCACCGGGCCCCCCCTATAAGCCGCGCTCGAAAACAGGTCCGTATTCAAACAGAGCTACGACCGGCATCGAGCGTCACCACCGACGGTCACTCGTCCGTGACGCAACCCTCGGAGGCCGATTTTACGAGCTTGATATATTTGTAGAGCGTGCCGCGAGTGGCCTTGAGCGGCGGGGCCTGCCAAGCGGCTCGGCGGCGCCCCAGCTGGTCGTCCGAGACGTCGACCGTGATCAAATTCTGCTCCGAATCGATCGTCACCTGATCGCCCTCTTCAACCAGCGCGATCGGGCCACCAGCCTGAGCCTCGGGCGTGACATGCCCGACGATGAAGCCATGCGACCCACCGGAAAAACGGCCGTCGGTCATCAACGCCACATCCGAGCCAAGGCCGGCGCCTATGACGGCCGAGGTGGGCGTAAGCATCTCGGGCATCCCGGGACCGCCCTGCGGACCCTCGTAGCGGATGATGACCACGTCGCCCTTGACGATCTTTCCCTGCTCGAGCCCGGCGATCATGTCCTCTTCCGAGTCGTAGACCTTGGCCGGCCCGCTGAACCTCAGACCCTCCTTACCAGTGATCTTGGCCACGGCACCGTCAGGCGCCAGGTTGCCACGCAAAATCTGGATATGCCCAGTCGATTTGATCGGATTGCCGAGCGGGCGAACCACGTCCTGGCCATCGGTCAGAGCAGGAAGATCGGCGATGTTCTCGGCGAGCGTCCGGCCGGTCACGGTGAGACAATCGCCGCTGAGCAGCCCTTCGGCGAGCAGCATTTTCATCACGGCCGGTGTGCCGCCGACCTGGTGCAAGTCTTCCTGCACATATCGGCCGCTTGGTTTGACGTCCGCCAAGAACGGAGTACGATCGCTCACCTGCTGGAAGTCGTCGATGGTGAGCGGCACGTCGACCGAGCGAGCCATGGCGATCAGGTGCAGCACCGCGTTGGTCGAGCCGCCCAAAGCGACCACCACGACCATGGCGTTTTCAAAGGCCTCGCGGGTCATAACGTCGCGCGGCTTGATGTCCTTCTCAAGGCACGTTCGGATGGCCAGGCCGGCCCGATGGCATTCGTCCAGTTTGTCGGGATCTTCGGCCGGGATCGAGGCGCTGTAAGGCAGCGACATGCCCAGGGCTTCGATCGCCGAGGCCATCGTGTTGGCCGTGTACATGCCGCCGCAGGCGCCGGCCCCAGGACAGGCGGTCCGCACAACGTCCTCGTGATCGGCGGCCTCGCGGCGGCCGGTGATATATTCGCCGTACGATTGAAAGACCGAGATAATGTCGACTTTTTCGCCCTTGGCTGTGCAGCCGGCTCGGATCGTGCCACCATAGATCATCAGCGCCGGCCGGTTGAGCCGGCCCATCGCCATCAGGCAGCCGGGCATGTTTTTGTCGCAGCCGGGCAGGGCGATCATCGCGTCGTACCATTGGGCGGCCATCACGGTCTCGATCGAGTCGGCGATCAGATCCCGCGATTGGAGCGAGTAGCTCATGCCGGACGTGCCCATCGAGATGCCGTCGGAGACACCGATCGTGTTGAACCGCATGCCGACCAAGCCGGCGTCGACCACGCCTTCCTTGACTTTGGCCGCCAGGTCCAACAGGTGCATGTTGCAGGTATTGCCTTCGTACCAAACGCTGGCGATGCCGATTTGCGGTTTCTGCATGTCGGCTTCGCTCAGGCCGGTCCCATAGAGCATCGCTTGCGAGGAGCCCTGCGACTTGGGCTCCGTAATTTGTCGGCTGTATTTATTGAGCGAATCGGTCATATTCAGGATTCAGGGGTCAGGGTTCAGGCGTCAGGAAACACGTTTAGCGGGGCCGCTTGCGGATGCGAGTTTTCAGGGTTCACAGAATGTCTTTTAGCCCAGGCCGGGTCAGAGGCCGCGAAAGGAAAAGAAAGATGGGAAAACCTATGAAACAAACGGCGGTTTTGCGGCAAATGGCGGTTTTCGGCAATTATCTCAGACCGTTGAAGTATGACAAAAAACCTCTTGCACCGAACACTGAACGCCGATACACTATTCATGCGTTCACTGACGCGGCGAATCCCTGGTGCTCAGAGCACACCGCCCGGCAGACTGACGGGTTGCTAGCACGTCAGGGCATTCTTTACGATAAAGGGTCTAGGAAATGGTTGCTACCGCACTGAAGGCGAACAATCGGATGGTTAAAGAAAATAAGACGTCTGCCAAAAAGACCGCCCAAGACGCCGCCGAGTCGGATTCAAATCTGGCCACGTTGATGAAAGACGCTCCCGAGTTGAAGCACACGGTCGCCCAGATCGAAAAGCAGTTTGGCGAGGGCGCGATCATGGCGCTCGGCAGCCAGAGTTGTACCAAGATCGAGGGCATGTCGACCGGCAGTCTGTCGCTCGACATGGCGCTCGGGGGTCAGGGAATCCCGCGTGGCCGGGTCGTCGAGGTTTTCGGTCCCGAATCGAGTGGCAAGACCACCCTGGCCCTGCACGTTGTGGCGGAGGCCCAGAAGACGGGCGGCATCGCCGCGTTTATCGATGCCGAGCACGCGCTCGATCCGAGTTGGGCCAAAAAACTCGGTGTCGAACTCGAAACCCTTTTGGTCTCTCAGCCCAGTTGCGGCGAAGAGGCGATGCAAATCACCGAGATGCTCATCCGCTCGAACGCCGTCGACGTGATCGCCATCGACTCGGTGGCCGCCCTGGTCCCCCGCAAAGAGCTCGAAGGCGACATGGGAGATACCCATGTCGGTCTGCAAGCCCGGCTCATGAGTCAGGCCATGCGCAAGCTGACCGGGGCCATCGCCAAGTCTAAAACCTCGGTCATCTTCATCAACCAGATCCGTGAGAAAATCGGCGTTATGTTCGGCAGTCCGGAAACGACCCCCGGTGGCCGTGCCCTCAAGTTTTATTCTTCCTGTCGCATCGATGTTCGCCGTATCGGCCAGCTCAAAGACGGCGAAGATGTCGTCGGCCAGCGGGTCCGCGCCAAGGTGGTCAAAAACAAGGTCGCTCCGCCGTTCCGCATCGCCGAGTTTGACATGATGCACACCGACGGCATCAGCTACGAAGGGGACATTCTCGATCTAGCCATGGAGCAGAAACGGATCGTCCGCAGCGGAGCCTGGTTCCGTTACGGCGACATCCAAATTGGCCAGGGCCGCGAAAAAGCAAGGGCGTTCCTTAAAGAGAACCCCGAGCTGACTGCCGAAATCCGTAGAGACGTCTTGGCTTCGCTCGGACACATCGATCAGCTCGATGCACCGTCCGGCGATCCGGAGCAAGAGTGACGGGAGTTTGATCTTGATAGCCGCAGGTGGAAGCCGGCGGTCCAGGAAATGATGTCCAGCACAACCGACCATAATCAAGCTTGGCGCGACAAGGGCGATGCCGAGTGGCGCGAAATACTCACGTCGGAGCAGTTCGACGTCACTCGAAAAAAAGGCACTGAGCGAGCCTTCAGTGGCGAATACTGGGACACAAAAACGGCTGGCACATATCAGTGTGCCTGCTGCGGGCTGCCACTCTTTTCGTCGGAAACGAAATTCGACTCCGGCACCGGCTGGCCCAGCTATTGGCGGCCGGTCGACGCGGCAAACGTCGCCGAAGCTGCCGATCGGAGTCTCTTCCGCGGCACACGCACCGAAGTGCTTTGCAGCCGCTGCAACGCCCACCTGGGCCACGTCTTCGCCGACGGTCCGCAGCCGACCGGCCTTCGCTACTGCATCAACTCCGCCGCGTTGAAACTCGAAGAGCAAGCTGGTTCAGCGGATGAATAGCGAAGACTATTTCCCGGATATCAACATGGCTTCTGGCCGCAGAGAAGGCGATACTGGCCCGGGCTATGCCCCGTTTCTTTCTTGAAGTCCTTGATGAACTGGCATGGGTCGACGTAAGTCTCATGGCCAATGAATCTTCGGACGGAAACGTCTAAAAACTCATGTCATCAAACAAGGTGCCATCAAACGTCGAAATCGGCGACGAATGAGACTCCGCCGGAGGCGATGCGAATCCCGCAGCAGAACTCCTGAATTCCGCAGCAGAACTCCTGGTCGAAGGGAACACCAGACCAGATAGCGCGGCTTGCAAGCTGCTAGCATCCCGCAAGCTGGTAGCCTGCGCAACTGGGGTTGCGGCTTCAACCGTCCGGTTGATACGATCCCGCCACTTTTCGGAATACTGCTATCGCTGCGTCTGATGGGTAGTAGCCGGAAGCCGGCGGTTCGTCTTGCGCTCAACCGCTCGCCGCGGCGAGCGGCTATTACGCTAATCCGTTCAACCAGGGAAAGCTGCCATGAGCTGTTTCGCTCGGCCGATCTGTCGGTGGTTACTTTCGTTGCCGCTGTTGGTCGGTTGCGGACAAAATGCTTACACCCTCTCGGGTCAAAATCCTGCGCTGCTTGGCCAGCAGCAGACGATCGCTCTGCGCAACAATGAACTGCAGTCCCGGGCAAACTCACTCGACCAGAACAACCAACAACTCCAGGCCTCGCTGGCACAGAAACAACAAAAGGTGCAG
>CAUYYY010000187.1:0-4770 GCA_963577165.1 Planctomycetota bacterium
TTGGCGCTGCGGGTTGGGCAAACCTACGAGTGGCAAAAGTTCACGCTGATACGCGGTGCACCTCGATCTGGCGAGATGAAACTCACGTTCGCCTTGACCGGATTGGGCGAGGCTCAGATCGATGCGGTGTCGGTGCGGGCCCTCGAACAGGCACCCGGGCCCTGAAAGCACCCCGGCTGCTGCGTCACGAAGAACTCCGAAGCTCCTTCATCAGCAGCCGTGGTGCTGGTAGGTTGTCTGCTATGCCCAGAACGGCTGAACAACTTCGTGACGACGCGAAAAACATTTGGCTTGCCGGTCTGCGCGGGGTCGATTCGACTCGGCTCGTCCGCGAGCACATGCAGGTTGATGGCGAGCGTTTGTGTATTGGCGACGTGACGATCGATCTGGGTGACGTTGAGCGGATCGCGATTGTTGGGGCTGGTAAGGCGGGCGCTGGCATGGCTGCCGCAGTCGAGCAAATCTTGGGCGAGGCATTGCTCGAGCAGAAGCAGGTCGTCGGATGGGTCAATGTTCCGGCGAATTGCATTGAGCCGCTCAAGCGAATCCGCTTACATGCGGCTCGACCGGCCGGACAGAACGAACCGACCGCCGCGGGCGTGCTGGGCACCGGGGAAATTGAGCGGATCGTCGCGTCGCTCTCGCCGCGCGATCTGTGCATTTGTCTGATCTCGGGCGGCGGTTCGGCGCTAATGCCGGCGCCGATCGACGGCGTGACACTTGAAGACAAAGTGGCCGTGACGCGACATCTCAGCGCGGCCGGCGCAAACATCGAGCAGCTCAATACGGTGCGTCGACGACTGAGTCGATTGAAAGGCGGAGGACTCGCCGCGGTGTGTGGTGCGGGACGACTAATTTCGTTGGTGATATCGGACGTGATTGGTGACCCGTTGGCCGTGATCGCATCCGGGCCAACCGTTTACGATGCGTCACCTGCTGCGGCAGCGCTAGAGGTGCTCGACACTTTTGATGCGGCTGGCGGTGGCATTGCCAGGTCGGTGTTTGACGCCATCACCAAGGCGCCATCCAAACCGCGTCCAAAGTGTGCCGTTACGAACGTCATCATCGGCAACAACGCAACGGCCGTCGATACCGCGGGCGTCGAGGCCGAACGACGAGGCTACTCGCACGCTATGATTGCCGCGACCACGCTCGAGGGCGCGGCGGAACAAGTGGGCTCGCATTTGGCCGATATGGCCCAAAGCATGCGCGATGGGCCAGGGCCCGATTGCCTGATCAGTGGGGGCGAGCCGGTGGTCGAGTTGATCGATGCGGCGCAGCGAGGATTGGGAGGCAGAAATCAGCAGTTGGTACTCGCGGCCTTGAAGCAGCTTGGCGACTGTCATGGAATTTCATTACTGTCGGGCGGAACCGACGGCGAGGACGGACCGACCGACGCGGCTGGTGCTATGGTCGACGCGGCCGTCGTCGCCGAGGCCCGGCGGCAGCAGCTTGCCCCGACGGACTACCTGGATCGAAATGATGCTTACCATTTTTTCGAGCAGACCGATGGACTGATCAAAACGGGTCCGACCGATACGAATGTCTGTGATGTGCGCGTGGTGGTTGTCGATCGCGTGGCGGCAGAAGGAGTGTAAGAGTAAAAAAGTGCAAGAGTCTGAAGTAGTGAACTGCCGAGAAAAATAGACTTGGCAGTTCTCCTGGGAACAGGCGGGGCGATGTAGCGCGGCTTGCTTGGCGGCACGTAGAATGTTATAAGCGCAGTGGGCGTGATGAGCCCCCTTGTTGTTGTTGCTCGGGATCTGGTTTTTCCAGGCCTGAATCAATACTTGGCGCTGAGCATTTGCCATGATGGAAGTTACGCTACGCGTGTTGGATGGAGCCGATCGTGGGCGGGTGCATGAAAACCTGCCGACGCCGATCACAATCGGTCGTGAGGAGGGGAACACGATTCAACTCAACGACGAGCGGATTAGCCGGTACCATATCAAGATCCAAGAGGACCAGGACAAGCTGGTGCTTACGGACCTGGAAAGCACCAACGGCACCAAGGTCAACGGCGAAGATGTTCAATTGCGAATCATGCGATTTGGCGACGTGATTGCCGTAGGCCGATCGGTGTTGCTATACGGCACGCGCGATCAGATTGCCTCTCGACTGGCAGCCCTGCGAGCAAAGGATAGTTCCGCGGCCGGCACACTTCGTCCGGAAGAGTTGGCAGAGCAGATGGCGTCGCCGTCACTCGAGTTTGAGCTGAATTGGGACGACGATCCGGATTTGCTCGGTACGCTGCATCTGCCCGAGGCACCTGAACTTCCCCAACGACTTGGCCCCGGCCAAGCGGCTCAGTTGTCGGAACTGCTTGAGTATCTACACATTCGTTTGCGTCACTTGACCGGATCGGTGCGGATCAAGGGTGACGCCGAGCGGGTCACGCTCGAGACGCGCCAGTGGCAGAATCTGCTCGACTTGCGGTCTCGGCTGGCCGAGTATCTGCGATCGATCGGCGAACCCGACGCGGAGGAGTAGGCATCACTCGTTTATGATTTGTTTCGGATTTCGGTATTCTTCTTATTCCCGATCGGATGGACCCTAGTGAGTACGCCTTCTTTCGTTCACTTACATTGTCACAGTCATTACAGCTTGCTCGACGGCGCCAGCCCGATCGGTCCTCTGGTCGATCGGGCGAAAGAGCTGGGCATGAATGCCCTCGCGCTAACCGACCATGGCAATCTACACGGGGCTGTCCAGTTTTATCAGAAGGCGAAGGAGGTCGGGATCAATCCGATCGTCGGGTACGAGGCGTACATTGCGCCCGGTTCGCGGTTCGACAAAGAGGGTGGCCGATTGAAAGAGGCCAGCTACCATCTGACCTTACTAGCGCAGAATCGGACCGGATTCCAGAATCTGATCAAACTCGCATCGAAGGCGTTTCTCGAAGGCTTCTACTTCAAGCCTCGGATTGACAAGGAGATCTTGGCGGCGCACAGCGAGGGCATTATTTGTTTGAGCGGGTGCGTCTCGGGCGAGTTCAGCCGGGCCGTGTTGCGAGGCTCGGGCGGAGAGCAGCAGCTCGCCGAAACACGCGAGATCGCCGCCTGGTTTCACCAGACGTTCGGGGATCGGTATTTCATCGAGATCCAGAACAATGGCCTCGACATTCAGCGCGACGCCATGACAGGCGCGGTGGACGTCGCCCGACAGATGGGCTTGCCGTTGGTTTGTACGAGCGATGCCCATTACATCCATCGTGAAGATGCGGAAGCGCAGGACGTGTTGCTGTGCATTAATACGGGCAAGTTCCGGACCGACGTGAAGCGGATGAAAATGGAGGGCGATCAGTTTTACCTCCGCAGTCCTCAGGAGATGGCCGACGCGTTTCCCGGCTTCGACGAGGCATTGCAACAGAGTCAGAAGATCGCCGACAGCGTGGACCTCGATTTGGAATTGGGCAAGCGATTCTTTCCCTCGTTTGCTCCGCCCGAGCAAATGTCCTCGGAGGATTATTTGCGGCGGCTGTGCCTGGAAGGGCTCGAGGAGCGCTATGCGGGCAACTCCGAGATGCTGCCAGACGGCCAGCTTGCCGATCGGGTGATGCAGCGACTCGACCGGGAGCTGTCGGTCATCAACAAGCTAGGATTTCCCAACTATTTTCTCATCGTGTGGGATTTTGTCCGTTATGCGAACGAGCGGGATATCCCGTGTACGGCTCGTGGCAGCGGCGTCGGATCGCTGGTTTGTTACGCGCTGCGGATGAGCCATGTCTGCCCGATCAAGTACGACTTGCTGTTCGAACGTTTTCTGGACGAGAGTCGGCTGGAAGCGCCCGACATCGATATCGATTTTTGTAAGGAGCGACGTGGCGAGGTCATCCAATATGTGAAGGACAAATATGGCGAAGCGAATGTCGCACAAATTGGGACGTTCGGTACGCTGGCCGCTCGGGCTGCTATTCGCGACGTGGGCCGCGCGCTCGGTATGCCGATTTACCGTGTGGATCAGATCGTGGCCATGGTTCCGTATCAGCTTGGCATCACGCTCCGTCTGGCGCTGAAGCTGAGCGAGGAACTTAAGAAGACTTACGACGCCGACGGCGAGGTCCGTGAGCTACTGGACCTGGCCATGAAGATCGAGGGTTTGGCGCGCAACGTCGGAACACACGCCGCGGCGGTGGTCATCGCTGACAAGCCGATCGACGAGTATGTGCCGCTGCAGCGAGTGAAAGGCAAGACAGAAGTCATTACTCAGTGGGCCATGGGCGATGTCGAAGCGGCCGGCCTGCTGAAGATGGACTTTCTTGGTCTGCGGAACCTGACGATCCTGGCAAAAAGTATTGATCTGATCGTGCAAACGACTGGCCAGCGAGTCGACCCTTATCAGTTTCCGCTCGATGACGCGGACACGTTCGCCCTGCTTGGTCGAGGAGAAACGAAGGGCATTTTCCAGCTCGAAAGCGGAGGTATCCGCGATCTGCTGCAACGGATGAAACCGGACGACTTCCATGACATCATCGCCACCAACGCGCTATACCGGCCGGGACCTTTGGAAGGCGGTATGGTCGACCTGTATATCGAAGTGAAGCATGGCCGGAAGAAAGCCGTCTATTTCCATCCGGTGATGGAGGAGATTCTGGCTGAGACGCACGGGGTCATGATCTACCAGGAACAGGTGATGCTCATTCTCCATCGCCTGGGCGGGATCGGGCTATCGGATGCGTATTCCTGCATTAAGGCGATTAGCAAGAAGAAGCTGGCGACGATCGCTAAGTTTATGGAAGCGTTTATCGAAGGCGCCATGTCGCAGGGACTC
>CAUYYY010000188.1:0-4769 GCA_963577165.1 Planctomycetota bacterium
CTGCGGCATGCCCGTGTAAGAGGTGATCCGTTTCGGGTTCGCGATCCATCGTCGCAGCCAGTCGGGCCGCAGCCGTCGATAAACATCGGTCAGATCGGGGCCCAGCGCGGTTACACTCCCCAGAGGTCGGAAGTCGCCCACCACATGACACTGTACACAGTAGTTTTTGTCGACCACGATCTTCATCGCGTCGTCAAGAAAACCTGCGTGCTGGCTTTCGATGCTCGCCAGGTACGAATCGCGGCGTCGTGGATTGAATTCGTACGGATAATCGGCATCGCTGATCGCGGCAAAGTAGTTGGCTAACGTCCGAGCCTCGGCCGACGACATGTTGAATTTCGGCATCCGCATCACGGCGGCCGGCCGAATCTGATAGGGATCGAGCAAGAAGTCATGCAACCAATCGGTCTGCACTTTCTGGCCCTCGCTTGCGAGCGGCGGCGGCAGCCAACCCCATGCTTCGCTCCCCTTCACCTGCGGGTTGCGTGTCATTTCGTCGGCGATCACCACCGGGAACAAGTACCGGGCAAGATGACCTCCGAGCGGCGGATATCTCGTCAGCGACGCCTCGGGAATCGACAGTGTCTCGACGCCCGAGAGTCTGGGCTGGCCGTCGATCAATGCATCCTGGAAAAGCGTGAATCGGCGATACGCAATCGCGGCCTCGCCCTCTTCCTCGATCACGTCTTCTTCGTCGTCAAGCACGACCGGATTGCCGGCGTCATCCAAGTCCGGCTGACCATAGACCACCGCATGACGCCGGCCACGAATATCAAGCTTTAACGACTGTTGAATCTGCTCCGGCGAGAACCGGGGTGCGAGGAATGGAAAACCGGTGAATTCGTCCGCCGAGTCAAAGTCGCCCTCACCCTCGTCGGTCGTCGCCCGATAATCAAACTCCCAGCGGTCCATCTGCAGCGTATGACAGCCGCCGCAATTGTACTTGTCCAATACGTGCAGCCCGTCGACGATCGCCTTCCGTCGAGGATCCGCATGGTAAATGTATTTCTCGGCAGGCGGTTCGTTGACCAGGCCCAATACAAACGTGATAATCGCCTCACGGGCATCCTTGTCGGCCTGTGCGTTCTCTTCGGCCGATCGCCCCTGGCGATAGTTGAACGTAAACTTGGGCATCCGCAGACGCTCGTTGTAGCCCTTGTTCTTGGTCTTTTTATAGTCATAGCTCCGTGGCATCCGCAGCTTCTGCCAGATGAAGCCTTCGCGATGATGCCCTGCCAAGGCCTGCAGATAATACCCCTGGTCGTCGTCAAAAACCTCGTCAAACGGATCGAGGCCGTGGCCGTGCCCGCTCTTGACTTCGCTGTGCGTAACGTTGCCGTGGCCATCCCTGCCCTTACCGTCGATGCCGTGTGTGGCCAGGAACTGGGAGATCTGCTCGAATGCCAACTTGGAAGATTCCTTGCGGCCCCAGTCGGCCAGCGCCGTGCCGATCGGCTTGGCCGTTTCAAAGCCGGGGATGTCGTGGCAACCAAAACAGCCATATTTGTTGACCGACTGCTCGCCCACATAGCGCAGCTGTCGCTCGACCGGGCTGCCTGGTGCCGTTTCCAACAACGTTTTCTCCGCGTCCTTCAACCGATCGGCGAAACGACCGGGGATGCCCGTCTTGAGATATTCTTCCGCACGTCGCACGGGAAACGAGCCACTCAGGTGTTCGAGCGCCAAGTCCGCCAGTGCGGTCCGCTCGGCCGGGGTCAATTCGGCTGCAGGAACATCGGCCGGCTGCCAATCATTTGACTCGGACAGATACGCCACAATATCAGCCGCCGGGTCGGTAACCGTGCCATCTTCTTCCGTAATCGGATCAAGAAACAAGTTTGGCATCTGCGTCCGCACGTGATACGAGTCCGGCTGCCGAATCCAACTATAGAGCCATCGCTGGCCCTTTTCCGAATTGAACTTGGCACCGACGCGCGACAGATTCGGCCCCTGGTTCTGGGTGATCCCTGGAAAATCCTCGTGCGTGTGGCAACCCAGACAGCCTCGTGTCTGGAATAGCAGCTTGCCACGCCCGGCCGAAGCGGGCGCGGCGCCGGCAATCGGCGGCAGATACTCAAACGGTTGACTCTTGTCGAGCAAGTACCGTGCAATCGCCCGAATCTCGATCGGCTCATACGCCTGGGCCTCTTCCAAGCCCTCGTCCTGATCCAAGTGTTGCCATTGGCCAAAGAACTGGGGCATGCGCGTCGAGGGCCGGAAGTGCCGCGGATCGCGTATCCAGTCAGAGAGAAACGCGAAATCGACCTTACTGGCGATGTACCGCAAACTGGGTCCGGCCTTGCGAAACTGGCCCGGCGATTCCACGTCCTGCAATAGTTTGCCGAGGTTATGTGTGTCAGAAGTCAGTCGTGACGCGGGCGCTTCGTCACTGTCCGCAGCGCTACTGCCCGCAGCCTGGATCTTGTCTTTTTCAATCGAGATGACCAACAGGCGTCGTACGCTCTCGTCGTCCGGATGGTGGACCAACCGCTTCGCCCACTGGCGCTGCTCTTCGGTGATGCCTGCATCGGTCAATACGGCCTCGGCGGCCGCCGCATAATTGGGCTCGGTCCGCAGATCGGGACCGAGCCGCTTGTCGGGACCATCGTAGCCGTTGATCTCGTGACACCCAAAACATCCATAGTCGCGAATCAAGTGATAACCGCTCAGCAGCTTCGGCGCCGGCGGGTCGGGGAATCGCTCGCTCGGCTCTAGCTCGGCCACATCGTGATGGCATTTCAGACAGCCGCTTTCAACGAACCGGTCGGGCAACATTGGAAAGGTCCAATGCGGATTGTCAAACCAACCACGATCACGATACCACCGGTCGGCTTCCGTCGGGTTGTCCGGCATGTGCGACGCCCAGCGAAATTCTGTCGCCCCGCCCTGCCCGTCATGGCAAATCGTACAACCCATCTCCTCTTTCTTGTGTGGGCTCGTCGAGCCGACAAACAGATCGAGTCGCGGGTGCGACGCAAAAGGCTGCGGCAGCCCGCGACGGATTTTTAATTCGATCGGCTCGCCCCATGCCACGTTCCGCAGCAGATAGCTCTCGACATCGGCAGAATGAAAAACCGGTCCGCCGGCGATCTCCTCGAGGACGTCGCCCATCTGCAACCCGGCTCGCGCTCCGCGCGTTTCGGGCAAGGCATACAGCACCGTCACGTCGTCCGCTTTGATGCGCCCGCCGCCGGCCGGCGCGAGCTCAATGCCGTAAACGTCCAATAGAGTTGCCTCGCGACTACTGTCCGATCCGTCGGAAATCTCTGGCGGCTTCTCGTCGGGTGTGCTGAGCGTCAACGTGACCAGACGGTCCGCCTCATAGGCTGGTTTTCCTGGCGCGCCTGGCGCCGATTTGTTGATGAACTGATGGCAGGTGGCACAGCGGTCGAAACGGGCCACGTCTCGAAAATTGATGTCGATGGTCAAGTCGGGCAACCAACCCGGATCGATCTTGCGCTTGCCCGTATAGAAGGCATCGAGTATCGGCAGCCGCAGCATCCAGTCAAAAAACTTGTATGGCTTCGTTTGGAGTCCCTCGTGTAATCGTTCGAGATCCGAGGTGAGTACATCGAGCGATTTCTGTGCGGTGTTTTCTTCGGCGGTGATCGATCGGATGATCGATTCTAAGTCCGTGCGATGTTCCTGGGCGGCATCCCGGTCACCCTCCATGGCAGCCACGCTCCGCTTAAGTTCGTCGACTTCGGCCTGCAGCCTCGCTTCGCCCGCGGCGTCGCTCTGCCCCACCATGATATCCCGCTCGCTCAACTTGGCGTCGAAGTACGCCTTTTCAGCCTTCGTCGCACTCGTCAAATTGTCTTCACGCAGCTTGGCGGCTTTCACCAGCCGGGCCAGCTCGGCCAAGACTGCCTCACGAGCCACCGCCGCTTCGGCCAATTTCTCTTCCGCGTCACCGATCGCTTCAACCGCCTGAGTGACCTCGCGCCGCAGCTCGTTCGCTTCCTCGCTTGCTTGATCCTCGATCCGGCTCGCTTTCGCCAGCAACCCGACGAGTGCCGTTTGCGCTTCGCCGATCGATTCACGAGCTTCGTCCGCTTCACCGGCCAACTGATCGAGATTGTCGACCGCTTGGTCGAGCGACGTAAAATCAACATCTTGTGTGATCAGCGATTGAAATTCCTCGATCACCGAGCGGCCGATCGCCGAACTCTTGCTCTTACTCAAGACCGCTGCCTGGGCGATAAGAATGAGCTGATATTCGGCCGAAACCTTTTCTTCGATCTGCGCGCTGGCGGTCCACTGATCGATAGCGGTCGCCGCGGCTTGCCATCGCTTGTATTCGGCCGCATGATCGTCGGCGAACATCCACACCGTGGCAACCAACATCACCACCGATGTGGCGCCAAAGACCGCGTGCATAACTTTCGGATTTCGCCAGATTTGTTCGGTCGCGGGCATCAGTTGTTATTTGTTAGTTTGTCGTTTGGTAACTGCTGAGCGTAATGAAATGGATAATCTATCCGAAATCAATTTTTACCACGGAGACGAGTACCACAAGAAAAAACCGCCGATGGGCGCAGATAAACGCGGATTGAACAAGAGTCTATTTTCTTCTTTGCGTCTCTGCACCTTTGCGTGAGTCTTTTTTCTTTATCTGCGGTTCTTTCTTCGTCTTTCGTTATTCCTCCGTGTTCTCTGTGCCTCCGTGGCATATTCTTGTTGTCTTAAAAGTTCAAAAAATACTCTGGGATCGCGATCAGATATTTCATGTTCACCGTCCATCGCAATACCATCTTGATGGGAAGCGC
>CAUYYY010000189.1:0-4753 GCA_963577165.1 Planctomycetota bacterium
GAGCGGCGTCGAGAGCGCAAGGAATTTACCAAAGGGCAGCTTACGGACCGGATGTTTCTGCCGATGTTGGTCGAGGCGACCCGCGTACTGGAAGACAAGCTGGTTCGCAACGTCCGCGACGTCGATCTCGGCTTGGTGTTCGGCATCGGCTTTCCGCCGTTTAAGGGCGGATTGCTGTTTTGGGCCGACACGCTGGGAGCCAAGAAAATCGTCGAAATGCTCAAACCTTACGAAGAGATCGGTCCGCGTTACCAGGCGACAGAAATGTTGCTCGAAATGGCCCGGACCGGTAGCAAGTTTTATGACGCAGGAGAAAATTCATGAAGTCCGCCGTGGTTATCGACTGTGCGAGGACTCCCGTCGGCCATGCGAACGCCAAGAAAGGCGTGTTTCGCCATGTGCGGTCCGACGATTTAGCCGTGACGGTAATCCAAGCCCTGGTCGAACGGTCGGGTATCGATCCGAACGAAATCGAAGACGTCGTGTTGGGCAACACCCAGCAACAGCAGGAGCAAGGCTTTAATGTCGCGCGAAACGTCGTACTGATGGCCGGCCTGCCAACGTCGACCGGCGGCACAACCGTCAATCGGCTATGTGGGTCGAGCTTGCAGGCATTGAACCAGGCCGCCCACAGCATCGTCGCCGAGTTCGAGGACGTGCAGATCGTCGGTGGGCTGGAACACATGCACCATATCGCGATGGATGCGAGTCTCGATCTGAACCCGAAGATGTTCCATCGCACATCGAAGGGCGCACTAATGATGGGCGTGACGGCCGAGTTTCTTGCCCAAACGCAAGGGATCAGCCGCGAGCAGCAGGACGCGTTTTCGCTCAGCAGTCATCAGAAGGCAGCCGCCTCGCAGGAGGCCGGACATTTCAACCGAGAAATCGTGCCGATCTGGGGACATGATGAAGCGGGAGGTCGCACACGGATCGAGGCGGATCAGTGTGTGCGGACCGACACCAGCATGGAGGCCTTGGCGGCGCTCAAGCCGGCGTTCATGCCGGGCATGGGCACCGTGACCGCCGGCAACAGCTCACCGCTCAACGACGGCGCCTCGGCCATGCTCGTGATGTCCAGCGAGAAGGCCAAGTCGCTGGGCCTGCGGCCGCTGGTGCGGGTGGTGGCCACGGCCGTTGTGGGCGTCGATCCGTGTGTGATGGGCACAGGGCCCGTACCCGCCACGCAGAAGGCGCTCAAGCGGGCTGGCATGACATTGGCCGACATCGATCTGGTTGAGATCAACGAGGCATTCGCGGCCCAAACACTCGCCTGTGCCCAAATGCTCGAGCTGGACCAGGAGAAACTGAACGTCCGGGGCGGAGCGATCGCCATTGGGCATCCGCTCGGCGCCAGTGGGGCACGGATCTCGACGACGCTGATCCACACAATGATCGACCAGGACGCCACGCTGGGCCTGGCCACGATGTGTATTGGGGTCGGCCAGGGCATCACGACGATCTTCGAGCGGGTTTGATATTTGCGTATGAAAAACCCAGGGATGGCTATCCCTGGGCTTCAAAACCGCTACGACCCGATGCCCTGACTAAACCCTCTTTGACCGTCGCAACTTGGTGGCCTATATAATCTTGGGTATTTTTTGACCACCTCAACGGGACAACTGCCGCGCGGGCGGTTCGTCTCCTACGCGACGCTAATGAAGCCGTGCCCACGACGGGTACGCGCTGGGCGACATCCGAACATCGAACCACCGACCATGGACGAACACCACCCCGGTGAGCAACTGACTCTGCCGATCGATCAATTTGTGGAAGAGCTGCGCGCACAGCGAGAGCGAACTCAGCAGTATCTTGCTGAGCAGCGGGAGCGTTCGGAACGCCTCGAACAAGAGATCGCGGAACGATTCAAAACGATTAACGAGGCGCTTTCGGCGGACCGCTCCAAATTGGAATCTCAACTCGACAACATCGGCAACCGCGCCACAGAGTTCGACGAGCAGCGAAGCGCGCTCGCCACGGAGCAAGAGCGATGGGTACAGGCCCGACAGCAAACCGAACAACAGCAGGCCGAACTAGCGGAAACGCTGCGACAGCAGCAAGAAGGAATCGAACAGCAGCAGACCACACTGGCGGAGACGCTACGGCAACAGCAAGAGGAAATCGAACAGCGCGAACAGCGCTTTGTGGACCAGGAAGAGGCGCAACGCCAAGCGCGTTCGCAGCAGCAGGATGCGCAAAACGCGCTGGACGATGAGAAATCGGAACTCGCCCACGCCAAAGAACGGGTCCGCGAAAAGCAACTGGCGCTGGAAACAGCTCAGGACCTGCTCGACGAGAAGGTCAGCAAGACGCGCAACCAGCGTCGCAAGATCGCTCGCGACTTGATGCAGCAACATGAGCGACAGCAGAACGAAATTCACGACCAGCGGGCGAATCTCGAACAGCAGCAGGCAAAACTCCAGCAAGAACGAGAGGACCTGAATCAGCAGCAAGCGGACTTCGATTCACACCACCAGGACTTTGAGCAGCAGCGCGAGCAATGGAATCAGCAGCAAGCACAACAACAGGAAGAACTGCGGCAAGAGCGTGACGAATTTGATCGCCAGCAGACAGAGCTTGAGCAACAGCGAACAGAACTCGAGACGCAACGCGCCGAGCTAGACCAACAGGCTCAGCAACGTCAAACAGAACTCGAACAATGGCAGGAGGCGCTCCATGTCCAACGTGACGAGCTTGAACGACAACAGGCAGACCTAAACGGAGCACGTTCCGAACTGGAACAGCATAGTGTTCGGTTACAGCAGCAGGGTGCTGAGCTCGACGATCGCACCAGGCAACTTGATGAGCGAGACACCGAGGAGAACCAACAGCTTGCCGAAGCGCACAGTCAGTGCGATCAGCTTCACGAACAGTTGGCGGCTGCTCAGGATGAACTGCAGCAACTACAACAACAACTCGACCAACAGCGTCAAGAACACAATGCGCTGTTCGATGATGTCGCCCAGCGACAGTCATCCGACGCGTCACTTGCCGAGGAGTTGAATCTTCTACGTGACGAACGAGACAGTCTGGCCGAGAGGTTGGAGGCAGCTGGAAGTGAGCTCGCAGAGAAAGGCAGCCAGACGTGCGAGGCGTGTGAGACAAGCCGTGCCGAATTGGAGGCTCGCGCGGCAGAGTTGAGCGCTGTGGAGCAAGCCCGTGACGCGATGGCGGCTTCGCTCGTCGACCTGCAGCAGCAATTGGAAGCGGCCCAAAAGGAAGCGACTCAGAGCAATGCGGTGGCAGCCGACGCCGCAGGCGGCGATCCCGAACTGCAACAGAAGATCGAGGACCAGAAACGGCGGTTCGAATTGGTCATGGAGGATCTTCGCGACCTGAAAACACGCAATGCCAAACTCGAAGAGCAGCTTGCCACCGCCAAGAAAGCGGCGCCCAAGGAAAGCCACGACGCGGGCGGGGGTGGTCTCGACTGGGAATCGCAAAAACGCAAGTTACTGGCCGAGTTGGATAGCGAATTCGATGAAGAAGACGAAGATGACCGCCAGGATCGTTTGACGATCGAGGGCACGATCAAGATCACGGACGATGTGATTGCCGAAAAAGATCGTGAGATCGAGGAGCTACACAACGCGCTCGGCGACCAAAGTGATCGCGTGGGCGATATGGCTGTCGGCGCCGCCGCGGTGGCCGCGGTCTTCGACCAGGACGAAGTCATTCGTCAGGAGCGAGAGCGAGTCGAGGCACTCCGGGCCGAATGGGAAGCAAAACTGCGTAAAACCGAGATCGATATTTCGGTCGAACGGGCCGCGATTGCCCGTCAGAAAGTCGAAGTCGATGAGAAGCTCCGCGAAGTCGAAAGTCGGTTGGCTGAGCAGAATAGTGCTGACGATTCGTCGGGCAGTAGCAAATCAGCACGATCGGGATGGCGCGAACGACTCGGACTGAAAGATTCAGACGAGTTGTAACGGAACGCGGCCACCAACAAAAAGATAGCCCGCAAATTACGCGAATCAGCGCGAATTATATAACAATCCCATCGTGTTTTCATTCGCGACAATTCGCGTTATTCGCGGGCGATTCTTTTTTCTGTTTTGACACGCTTTTTATGCACTATCTGCGGTTGCGTTCTGCCCCTACTGCACCGTATCGCCCTCGATCTGATAGATGACCAAGTGTTTCCCGTCGGGCCCACGCAGTTCTTGGAGCGTGAACATGCCTTCAACCGTGACCGGACGTAAGACATAATCGGTCGTTTTGCCCTTCGACATCTTGACAAGAATACAATCGTACAGTGCCGCACCAGGCCCAAAACAACACTCCAAATTGTCCCGAACCAAGACGAACTCGGTGATGCCGTTTTGGATCGGCGTCGGAAAAATGTAGCCGCGGATGCGAATCTTTTGCCCGTCCAATTGACGAATTGCGTCGGTCAGCATCAACCGTTCGAACGGCTCTTCTTTCTTCATGTCGAATTGGATTTCGTCGAACGTAATGTCGCGGACTTCCGTGTGGGCAGCAAGGTGTTGCTCCGCCCGCGTGTCAGAGGCCGCGGATGCCGGCGCGCCCGACGGTGCGGGCCGGGCTGGCGCCGCGGGCGATGACGATTTCTGACAACCCGATGCCGCAACGATCATGATCACGGCACACACCAACAGTCTGTCGCAGTAATCGTGTCGGAAACGCGCGAACGATTCACCTCGGTTGATCATTTTAGATAATCACCCTCGAGTGAAAACACGGCGTACTCTGGCCCCATACGAGCCGCCTCGGGTAGGATGCGTAGCGTTCCGGC
>CAUYYY010000190.1:0-4751 GCA_963577165.1 Planctomycetota bacterium
GTCCGCTCGTCAATCATCGTGTAATTGGCAAGATCGTCATCAGCAAGATCGTCGTCGGGCGAGTCGCTTGTGTCTTCGTCAATGTCTGGTTCCGGTGCAAAATCTGGCTCTTTCGGCTCACCTATGGCGGCGGAATCGTACGGTGCCGGCCTCCGCTCGGTAAAGGTCCGGCCGACAAAGCCGAAGTACCGCGCGGCCAGAAATCCTAGGCACAAATTGATGACCGCGATAAGAAAGATATAGATCGCCATGCAACGTGGCTCCGACTATCAATTGGATAATTATTGCAAATCTACCTTATCCATTCGATGGTTTGCTGCGACTGAACATCCGACCGACCGTTTGCCGTAGATGTGCTGATTATTCGGCCATTGGCCTCGGGCCGAATTTGTTGGCAGTTCTCGCAGCTTGCCGGCCGTGGCGGCGCAGCGTTACAACGGAGCGGGGGTTTCATTTGCCTTGCCAGCCGGACGCGTCTTGAACTTCGGTCGGTGACATCCCAGATCCGCTGTGTGGAACCTGCCATGAGGTCAACTGCCGTGGCCGTGTCGGCCGTCGCATCGCGGATAATTGCTCGACAAAGCTCGGAGAGACGTGGTCCAAAACGATGACCTCGCTCTTGGCATTCGGATCTTTCGGTCGAATGATACACACTACCTCGGCCCCGTTGGCTCGCGAGCGAATCTCGGCGAGCGCCGCTTGTTCCGCTCGCGACAACGGTTGGTTGGTGGGAGCGGCATTGGCGGCCGGCCCCTCGGCGGCGGTTGCCGAGGTCAATTCAACAGGCGAGGGCATCTCGCGCGACATGGCTGGGGCTGGGGAGGCCGTTTCTCTGCCGGTCAATGCGATCGGTTGCGGAGCCGTCGTACTCTGGTAAACATCTTGCAGTCCCAACCGATCCAGCTCGGCATGGATCGACGCGACTGCGGCGTACAAACCTTCGTCGTACTCCGGGTCGGCCGAGTAACAGACTCCGATGAGCTGTCCCTGTTCGTTCAAAAGTCCGCCGCCGCTACGTCCCTCGACCGGCATCCCGGCCGCTTCGATGTTCGGCGGCCCGGCGTAGCGACCGACGGCTGTCACGTGCGTCGACTTCGCTGTGGGGGCCTGACCGTTATCACAGCCGAGACTCACCACGCGCTGGCCGGGGCGAACACTAAGTCCGGCCGGCGCAACTTTTGTTACTTGCAGGGGAAGGTCGGTGCGGATGCTGACAAAACCAAGATCACGATGTTCGGCGTCGAAGCTGATCAGTTGCCCCTTAAGCGTGACATGGTTCGATCCGTAAAACAGATCGACCGAGATGGGCCCTTTGCCTTGGGAGTCGCGAAAAATGTGACCGCAGGTGAGCACCATCGCTTCGCCCTGTCTTACGTCAATAATCGTGCCGGTGCCGTACGAATGTCCGGTTGCATCCTCAACCTTGATGCGCACGGCTGATTGAACTCGTTGTTCGGCTTGTGTGGAACCCTCGCCGCTCGGCGAACGTGTGTCGGACGAACCAGGCAGTGATTGATAGCTTGATGTGGCAGCCGGCGACAGAGGAAACGGGACGTCTGGCGATTGTTGGACGGGCGATTGTTGGCCGAGTGATCGTTGGACTGGTTGCTGATTCGGTTGTCCGATGCCTTGGTCGGGTGATTGGGCCCATCCGCGCGCGGTACCTTGGCGTGGCTGGCTCACTCTGGCGCGCTGCAACATTTGTTCGAGTCGCCCTCGACTGGTCACTCCGACGACCCGATCGACTTCCTTGCCGTCGACCACCATGACAAAGCTGGGAACTTGCGTCACACGATAGCGAGCGGCCAAGTCCTTTTGCTCGTCGATGTCCACTTTGCGAACGGGATACCCGGCTTGGGCGAGCCCCTCCACGGTCGGCTGCATCGTGCGACACGGCCCGCACCACGAGGCCGTAAAATCGAGCAACACGGTTTCGCCCGCAATGGTTGTTGCGGCCGGTACGGCAAGCGCTACGGCCAAAGCAAGAGATTCGAGCAGGACCATCCGTTCCCTCCTTGGATCGTGGTCTTTCGGGTCACCGCGTCACGTCCGACGTCGTCATGGCATCCTGCCTGTGGCGTCGGGGTGTCAAAACCGGCCGTACCCGGTGTAAACCTTAAACTGCGAAAGCGGCGTCTTGCCCGCGAGGACAACCGCCGAATTCAATAGGTACAAGAGCAGTAATGTGTTCCAAATTGGTAATTCTTACAAGATCAGCTTGACGCGACCGGCACAACACGTCTTGCGAATTCCACGCAAACCGTTGTCGGAGTCCCATTTGAGCCGGTACTTGGGTCGGCAACATGCCAGAAACCTGCTGGAAGAGCATCTCGCGTGCCAAGATGGCTTCAAAGGACGTTTTCGAGTTTGATGCCGGGGCTGCGCGGAGCTTGTTCCGGCCTACAGCTCTTGGCCACGCTCGGCTACAATGCCGCCAAACGCCGACCAACTTAGCACCCCGGCCGCCTTCCGGAGCGGCTTTCCAACACCACGATCTGTTTGAAGCAGCCGGGGTGCTGATAGATTTACCTTTTTTTCAGCACTGCTAGCATGACCTCACGCCGCATTTTGGTGACCGCCGCCCTGCCTTACGCCAGTGGTCCGATCCACGTCGGCCACTTGGTCGAGTATATCCAGACCGATATTTGGGTCCGTTTTCAGAAGCTACGAGGCAATCGCTGTGTTTATATGTGTGCCGACGATACGCACGGCACGGCGATTATGATCCGTGCTCGGCAGGAAGGCCGCAGCGAGGAATCGATGATCACCGACATGCAGTGCGAGCACGAACGCGACTTCGCTGACTTCGACATCGAGTTTGACAATTACGGCAGTACAAATAGCCCGGAAAATCGGGCCTTGTGCGCCGAGTTCTGGTCGGCGATTCGCGCCGCAGGCTTGGTGACGGAAAAAAATGTCGAGCAGTTGTACGATGTCGAAGCAGGCACGTTTCTGGCCGATCGGTTTGTCCGTGGCACATGTCCCAAATGTGGTGCGAAGGATCAGCCGGGCGACAACTGTTCAAATTGCAGCCACACCTACAGCCCGGCCGAGTTGGTCGATCCGGTAAGTACGCTCTCGGGTACCACACCAGAGATTCGCAGCGCCGCTCATCTGTTCATCGAGCTTGAGCAACTGCACGGGTTTCTCGAAGAGTGGACGCAGTGCGGTGATCATCTGCAGCCGGAAGTGGCCAACTATCTGAAAGGGCACTTTCTCGGCGAGCCGCTCCGCGATTGGGACATCTCGCGACCCGCGCCCTACTTCGGTTTCGAGATCCCCGATTCGCCCGGCAACTATTGGTACGTCTGGTTCGACGCGCCGATCGGCTACATGGCCTCGACGCGACAGTGGTGCGACCGAACGGGCGAAGCGTTCGACGATTGGTGGCGAAGCAATGACTGCGAGGTGCATCATTTCATCGGCAAGGACATCACCTATTTTCACACCCTGTTTTGGCCGGGCATGCTCAAGACGGCCGGCTACAGTCTGCCGACGCGGGTACACATTCACGGCTTCCTGACGGTCGACGGCGAGAAGATGTCGAAATCGAAGGGCACATTCGTTCGTGCCCGGACGTATCTGGATCACCTCAGCCCGACCTACCTGCGGTACTACTACGCTACGAAACTCTCAGCGAGTATCGACGATTTTGATCTGAACCTCGATGAGTTTGTCGCCAAAATCAATTCCGATCTGGTTGGCAAGGTGGTGAACCTGGCCAGCCGGACAGCCAAGTTTGCCCACAAGCTGGGCCTCTCCGCGGCGTATCCGGACGACGGCGGTTTGTTTGCCGCCGCGGCGGCCGAGGGCAGCGCGATCGCGGCGGCCTACGAAGCATGCGAGTACAACCGGGCCATGCGGTTGATTATGAAACTAGCTGATCGGGCGAACCCGTTCGTCGAGGAAAGGCAGCCCTGGCTTCTTGCCAAGGACCCCGACCAGCAGGCCCAGTTGCAAGACGTCTGCACGGTCGCGCTGAATCTGTTTCGGCAATTGGCCATTTACCTGGCGCCGGTGCTGCCGCAACTGGCTCAGCAGACGGGCCAACTGTTGGGCCAACCGATTACGCATTGGGACCAGTCGAAAGAACCGCTCGTTGGGACGGCGGTCGCCAAGTTCAAGCACATGATGAAACGTGTCGAGGAGAAACAAGTCCAGGCTATGATTGAGGCCAGCAAGGAGAGAGAACCGGTGGATACAGAAACGACCAATAACGGTGGGACGGCGACAGATAAGTGGAACGACAGCGGTGCGGCGCTCGAGGCGGTGCCGCTGGCCGAAGAATGCACGATCGATGACTTTGTGAAAGTCGATCTGCGCGTGGCCCGGGTCGTCGCGGCCGAAGAAGTGCCCAACGCCCGCAAGTTGTTGAAACTCACCCTCAGCCTGGGCGGCGATGTCCGCCGCACTGTGTTCGCGGGCATCAAGGCGGCCTACAAGCCCGAGGAACTGGTGGGCCGGCTGGTGGTCTGTGCGGCGAATCTGGCCCCACGACAAATGAAGTTTGGACTGTCCGAAGGCATGGTCGTGGCGGCGGGCCCCGGTGGTGTGGATGTGTTCCTATTAGGCGTCGACGACGGCGCCGTGCCGGGACAGCGCGTACATTGAGCCACCAAGACGTAAGCCGAGAGATATTTGACCTGCCCCCACTGGTGAAACCAACGTCTAACTTACATTCTTGGGGTTTTCCTTTAACTGCTTGTGGAGCGTAGCGGAACAAGCAGTTAAAGGAAGCATCGTCTCCGGGG
>CAUYYY010000191.1:0-4743 GCA_963577165.1 Planctomycetota bacterium
TGTAGACTTTTCCGTCGCTAAGGGTCGGTGTGGCGCGGGGACCGTCACCGCCCAGCGCCGAGGTAAAACGCCCCGGGTCGGAATGCGTCCACACGACGTGTCCCGTTTTTACCTCATAGCAGACCACCATTTCGCGGTCACCCCTTTGCTCCTGCGTGACCGCGTAGTCACCGACAATCGCAAACGCCGACCACCCGGCGCCGATCGGTTGCCGCCATACCAGTTCCGGCGCTAGCACGTTCCAGTCGGTTGCCAGAGAGACATCGTTCACGATGGGGATCCCGTCCGGCCCCAAAAAGCGCGGATAGTCAGACGCCGTTGTCTTCGTCAGATCAATCGGCCCCGTGGAGTCTGGAACTGCCAGCCGGCTATCCTCGGTCGCTCCCCATCGCCACACAATCCGCGCAGGCAACATATCACCGGTATACTCTATCTTGAGAAGCAGGCAGGCCACACCCAGCACGGCCCAGGGCGCAAAGGCCACGACATACCAGATTCGTTTTGTAAAGTTGCCGAAACATGCAAACCAAATCGTTAGCAAAAAGCAGGAGACGAGCCCGGTAATTTCGGTCGTGGCGATTTGATAGTCTCGCGTTAACTCCTTCGTCCATGCCCCGACAATAATGACGATCGCCAAGAGCGCGATCAATGAGGGAATCACGTAGCGGACGATCCGCAAACCTTTTGATCGCTCGCGATGGGCCGTTTTCTCGGGTGATGTTTCTGTAGACTTCGACATGGCATAACTTCTTCTAGAACTCCGGCTGCTGTGTCACATCGGATTCTGTGGTTGCTTCGATAACAGCCGGGGTGCTTCCAAAGACCAAAAACAGCAGATCCCTTTCGGCGTATCGTACGGGCAGACAGCATCTGCGGCAAGATTACCGGGTAGCACTGCTGATCTGCCCCGGGTGGCACTGCTGGCTTGCCCAGCAGTGTTGTGGCGCCGACCTTGCGGTCCCGGTCGGCGCTGGCTAAAAACAGATCAGCGGGCATTGTCCTTTCACCGATCACATCACACCATTCCTCAGAAAAATGACCTCCGATCACCAAAACCTCTTCGGACAGACGGCCGTGGTCACCGGTGCCTCAAGCGGTATCGGCCGGGCCATTGCCGTCGAGCTCGCTGCTGTCGGAGCAAACATCCTGGTCCACGCGCGGGCCAATCGTGACGGCACCGAGCAGGTCTGCCGCGAGATCCAGTCATTGGGTCGAGAGACTTGCTTTGAACTGCTAGACCTTGCCAGCCAACAGGCCCAGGACGATCTTGTCGAACGGGCGTTCCGCTGGCAGGACATTGATATCTGGATCAATAACGCGGGTGCAGACGTCTTGACCGGCGAAGCGAGTGGATGGTCGTTTGAGAAAAAACTTGAATTGCTTTGGAATGTCGATGTGACGGCCACCATTCGGCTTTCGCGACAGGTTGGCGCGTTGATGCAAAAGCGAGGTCATGGCGTTATACTGAACATGGGCTGGGATCAAGCCGACACCGGGATGGCCGGCGATAGTGGAGAAATGTTTGCCGCCACGAAAGGCGCCATCATGGCTTTTACCCAGAGCTTGGCCAAATCCTTGGCGCCGACCGTACGTGTCAACTGCCTAGCCCCGGGCTGGATTCGAACGTCGTGGGGTGAAGCAGCTTCGTCCTACTGGCAGGATCGCGGACAACAGGAGTCGCTTCTCGAGCGATGGGGTACGCCGGAAGACGTCGCCCAGATGGCTCGGTTTTTGGTGTCTCCCTCAGCAGAATTTATCACCGGGCAAACCATCCGCGTAGACGGCGGACGCAGATAGCCCTTCATGGCTCAGTAAAGAATAGACAGGCTTGTTTTGTAAAATCACCGAAAGACATAAAAAGCAGAAAGAAGAGCCACGGATTGCACACGGATTAGAAAACAAGGAACACCAATTTGCACTAATCTTCGCGGATGGATTTATTAGTGAAGATTAGCGTGGATTAGTGTTCTTCTTTTCTTCTTATCCGTATTTTATCCGTGGCCAGATAATTCTTTTCGTGCCTTTTTGTGTTCTTCGTGGCTATCCTCCTCATGCGAGGGACGCGATCTTCATGTCACGTGAGCACATCCATTTCGTAACCGGCCGCCTTGCCGAGCAGTCGCTGCGCCGTATCGTCGAGCAGCTTGCCGCTCAGGCCGACTTCGCGTATTCAATCGAGGTACTCAACATCACGGTCGCGGCATTGATGACGCCCGATTGGATCGCCTCGCGACTTCACGTCGAGGAGACGACCGATCGGGTGATTCTCCCCGGTTACTGTGACGGCGATCTGACGCCCGTCGAGCAAACCACCGGCCGAAGCGTCGAACGAGGCCCGCGCGATCTCCGCCAACTGCCCGAATACTTTGGCAAGGAGGCGATGGTCGGCGAATACGGAACAAGCACGATCGAGATTCTGGCCGAAATCAACCATTGCCCTCGGCTTTCGCTGCGCGAAATCTTGGACGAAGCGGCTCGGCTGCGCACCGCCGGCGCCGATGTGATCGACGTCGGATGCGATCCCGGGCCACCCTGGTCGGGCGTGGGCAAAGTTATCTCGGCTTTGGTGGCCGAAGGCCATCGTGTTTTGATCGATAGTCTTAACCCCGCGGAGATCGCGCCGGCGGTCCGCGCGGGCGCCGAACTTGTGCTCTCAGTGAATCGCAGCAACCGCGACGCGGCGGCCGATTGGGGATGCGAGGTCGTGGCGGTGCCCGATACGCCATCCGACTCGAGCAGCCTCGACGAGACGATTGATTATCTTCAGCAAGCCAATGTTCCTTTCCGCATCGACCCGGTACTCGAACCGATCGGGTTTGGTTTTTCCCAGAGTTTGTCGCGTTATTTGGATGTTCGTCGCCGGTATCCCAAAGCCGACATGATGATGGGAATCGGCAATCTCACGGAGCTAACCGACGTTGACTCGGCCGGCGTCAACGTCGTGTTGCTAGGTTTCTGTGAAGAGCTTGGAATCAGCAGTGTGCTGACCACCCAGGTAATCAATTGGGCTCGCACGTCGGTGCAAGAGTGTGATCTGGCGCGCCGGCTCGTTCATTACGCCGTTTCACAACAGGCCCTGCCCAAACACATCGAGCCGCGGCTGGTCACGTTGCGAGACGAGCGAGTGTTGCCCGAGAATCGTGACGATCTCGATCGCCTTGCCGCACAGCTCAAAGACAACAACTACCGCATCTTTGTCTGCGACTCGGAGGTCCATCTCGTCACCGCCGGCCTACATCTTTCCGATGCCGATCCGTTTCGTCTGTTTCAGAAGCTGTTGGACGCCCGGCCGACGAATCTTGACCCGGCGCATGATTTTTATCTGGGCTACGAGATGTGCAAAGCCGCGACGGCCGCCACCCTTTCGAAACAATATCGTCAAGACGAATCGCTCGATTGGGGTTACCTTACCAGGGTGGAAAAGCACCACCGGCTCTCGCGCACACGGGCCGAAGACGCCGGTAACACGAACGAAAAATGAACCGAATTAAACACACCTTCAGCACCCCGGCTGCTGTATCACGACAGATCCTGTGGCCCAATCATCAGCAGCCGGGGTGCTTCTAAACGCGAAAATTCTTTACTTCATGCAACACTCTCTCGAATCGCGCCGACAAGATGCTTCGACGCTGCCGGTCGTGGTGCCACTCTGTCCGGCTCCGGATACCGAGCAGGTATTTCGCTCGTTGGCGAGCCAACCTAACGCGATCTTTTTTGACAGTGCCCTGCGTAACGCCGAATTGGGCAGATACTCATTCATCGCCGCCGATCCATTCGAGTTCGTGCGTTTCCAGACGGCACAGCCCGAGATATTTGCCCACGTTGCCGATCTACTGTCCCCATTCGTTGCCACTAGCATCGCGGGGTTGCCGCCGTTTCAGGGCGGTGCCGCCGGGCTGCTGAGTTACGAACTGGGCCGCGCCTTTGAGAAGATCGACTTGCCCAAGTTCGACGAGTTCGACGTCCCGGCCCTGGCGGTCGGATTATACGACGTGGTCGTTGCCTTCGACCATGAAACGAACGAGGCGTGGATCATCTCGCAAGGTTTTCCTGAAACAGATCCCGAGCGGCGATTCGCGCGAGCAAGCCGCCGAGCCGCCGAGTTCCAAGAGTGGATCGAAAGACCATCGCTCGAAAAATCATCGAAAGAACCACCGCGGCCACCACGCCCACAATCTTCCCGACCGGTGATACCCGCCGACCAACTTTGTCGCCAGTATCCCGTGCCCGGACCGGCCGGCCTGACGAGCAATTTTTCGGCCGACGACTACCTCACCGCCGTAAGCCGCGTGATCGAATTTATTTACGCGGGCGATGTTTTTCAGGTCAATCTGAGTCAGCGACTCTTGCATCCGACCGATGATGATTCGGTTGCCTTGTATTGTCGCCTGCGCCAGCGTAATGCCGCCACGTTCGCCGGCTACTTTGACTTGGGTGACTTTCAGATATGCAGTGCCTCGCCCGAACGATTTCTGCAAGTCCGCGATTCACACGTTGAGGCGCGACCCATCAAGGGTACGCGTAGCCGCACGGCACGTCCGGAAGCCGATCTTTATGTCGGCCAGGATCTAAAACAAAGTGAGAAAGACCGTGCCGAGAATGTGATGATCGTCGATCTATTGCGCAATGACATCTCACGCGTCTGTGAACCGGAAAGCGTCCACGTCTCGGATCTATGCCGTCTTGAAACATACGCCTATGTACAGCATCTGGTTTCGAGTGTGCGGGGCCGGCTTCGCCACG
>CAUYYY010000192.1:0-4728 GCA_963577165.1 Planctomycetota bacterium
CGTGGTCGGCATGGCAGTCGGCAATTGGCTCACCGACAACACGGGCGAGTTCGGAAACGGTCGGCTCTGGCTTTCCGCCCTTGTGTTGATCGGGGTGGCAATGCTCGGCTGGCTTGCCAGCCTGTGGATCGGACGCCTGCAAGCCGCGAATGTGACACGAACTTTTCCGCTGAATTTGCTTAAGCAAACCTGGGCCGACTTAAAGACGCTCGCAAGCAACCGGGCGATGTTATGGGTCGCGCTGGGCGTGATGTTCTTCTGGTCGCTCGGCGCGCTGGCCCAGATGAACATCGACCAATTCGCCACGGAAGGCGGCACCACGCAACAGTTGCAAAACACGCCCTTGTTGCTCGCATTGGTGCTGGGCGTCGGTCTCGGCAGTGTGATGGCCGGCATCTGGTCGGCCGACCGCATCGAGCTGGGCATTTTGCCTTTGGGAGCCGGCGGACTGGCGCTCAGCGCCATCCTGCTATTTACAGTTGAAGGCGCGCTGGTCGAACCTTCAACCGATCGGACCGCAAGCTATTTCATCGCTTGCCTGTTTCTGTTCATGCTTGGCGCCAGTGCCGGTTTGTTCGACGTCCCGCTGGCCGCCTATATGCAGCATCGAAGTCCGCCGCATCAACGCGGCTCGATCCTGGCCGCCAGCAACTTCCTCACGTTTGCCGGCATGTTGGTAGTCGCCGGCATCTTCACGGCTCTGCGAACCGAGGTGGCCAGCAAAGAGCCGCTCTGTTCGGCCCGCACGATCTTTCTTCTGTGCGGTTTGGCCACGTTGCCCGTGTTTGTTTACATCGTCGTGCTGATCCCGCAAGCGTGGATTCGCTTTCTTGTGTGGCTGGCCACGCGAACCATTTATCGGGTAAACGTCTACCAGCGGCATAACCTGCCGGAAGAAGGGGGCGCGCTGCTGGTCGCCAATCATGTCTCATGGGTCGACGGCGTGCTGCTGTTGGCCACCTCCTCGCGACCGATCCGCATTCTGATCGAAGCCGATTGGATCCAGGGCCGTTGGGCCCGCTGGCTGGCTCGTACTCTCGGCGCGATTCCGATCAAATCGACGCCCAAGGCGACCCGCTCGGCAATCGACATCGCACGCCAGGCGCTCAAAAATGACGAACTCGTGTGCATCTTCCCCGAAGGCAGCATGACCCGCAGCGGCCAGCTTCAGCCATTCAAACGGGGCGTCATGGAGATTCTCCGAGGCACGACCGTTCCCGTCATTCCGGTCTACCTGGATGAGCTTTGGGGCAGTATCTTTAGCTTTCGCGGCGGACGGTTCATTTGGAAATGGCCCCGCTATTGGGCTAGTCCGGTGTCGATCTGGTTTGGTCACCAGCTCACCCATCCCGAAGACGTTCAGGAAGTCCGTCAAGCAGTTCAAGATCTAGGAGCCGAGGCCGTGAAACACCGCCAAATGCGGACCGCCAAACTTGGTCGCGCGATGATTCGCAACTGCCGCTGTGCCTTGTTGCGGAGAAAAATCGCCGATTCTAGCGGTGCCGAGCTAACCGGCGGTAGCCTGCTGATGCGTACACTCATCTTGCGCCGTCTGCTATTGCGTCATGTGCTGGCCGATCGACAACAGGAACCGTACGTCGGCATCCTCATTCCACCTTCGGTCGGCGGCGTGGTCGTCAACGCGGCGGTCACGCTCGCCCGCCGCGCAAGCGCCAATCTGAATTACACCGTTACGTCCGACGTGATGAACACCTGCATCGCCCGAGCCGGCATCCGTCGCGTACTCACCAGCCGTAAGGTGATGGAAAAACTCGATCTCGAAATGGATGTCGAGCTTGTCTATCTGGAAGACCTCAAGGATCGAGTGACACGGACCGACAAACTCATTGCGGTTTTCTGCACCTATCTCTTGCCCACCGTGCTTCTCGAGCGTTTGTTGGGCCTGCACCACGTACAGAGCGACGATGTGTTGACCTTGATCTTTACCTCGGGCTCTACGGGCGAGCCCAAAGGAGTCATGCTGACACACCGCAATATCGCATCCAACTTCGAGGCCATTGATGAAGTGGTCCATCTGAGACGGGAAGACACGATTCTGGGTGTTTTGCCTTTTTTCCATTCCTTTGGCTACACCGTGACACTCTGGACTGCCCTCGGACTCGACGTTCGCGCTGCGTATCATTTCACACCGCTCGATGCCAGGCAGGTCGGCAAGCTTTGTGGAAAATATGGCGTCACGGTCCTTCTGGCTGCTCCTACCTTTTTGCGATCGTACCTCAAACGCTGCTCGGAGGAAGATTTCGCCTCGCTCGATGTGGTCGTCTGCGGGGCCGAGAAGATGCCTCTGGATCTGATCGACGCATTTGACAAACGATATGGAGTCCGACCGGTCGAAGGCTACGGCGCAACCGAGCTCTCGCCGCTTGTCTCGGTCAATGTGCCCCCGAGCCGATCGTTAAGCTCGGAAGTCGACTGCCGCGAAGGAACCGTCGGCCGGCCCGTGCCCGGGGTCAGCGCCAAAATCGTCGATCCGGAAACGCACGAAGAGTTGCCGATCGGCGTGGACGGCATGCTGCTAGTCAAAGGCCCCAATGTGATGAAGGGCTACCTCGGCCAGCCGGACAAGACCGCCGAAGTCATCCGCAATGGCTGGTATGTCACAGGCGACATCGCCACGATCGATCACGAAGGCTTTATCAAAATTACCGGCCGTCTGAGTCGCTTCTCCAAGATCGGCGGTGAAATGGTGCCACATATCCGCATCGAAGACGAACTGAACAAAATTGTTGCGGACAGCGGCGAAGCAAACATCAACGAATCAAACATCAGCGAAGATGACGAGCCAACCGTTCATGCCGTGGTGACTTCGGTGCCCGATGCCCGTAAGGGCGAGCGGCTGATCGTCGTCCACCGGCAGTTCACTCAGACCGCGGAGGATATCTGTCGCCAACTGGCCGACGCCGGTCTGCCCAGTCTTTGGGTTCCTTCGCCCGACAGTTTTCTCCAGGTCGAGTCGATCCCCTTGCTGGGCACCGGCAAGCTCGATCTCCAGAGCATCCGGCAACTGGCCCTCGACGCGTTCGGATCAGCCGGCAAATAACGGTCGCATTTGAAAGCACCCCGGCTGCTGTGTCCCGACGGACTCTGTGGCTTATTTATCAGCAGCCGGGGTGCTGATTGCCTGCCTGCGGCGAGCGAGCTTTGTGAATGCCTGCTGGGACAGCGCCGCGGGACTCGCCCGTCGTGCCTCGGCGGCCATCCGCTCCGAGATTTCTACCAACTGGTGACGAACGTCAGGTTGTACTTTGGCGAGCTTGTGCGTCAGCCGCTCGATGCCATGCGGTTTGGTCTCGGCGGCGTGCGAGAGCTTGCTGACGAAGGCCATCGTCTCGGTAAAATTGTAGTCGGCCACCTTGCCAACGAGCGGCTGAAAGGTCTTGGCCATAATCTCGGCACCGACCCGTTCCATTTGAATAAACGTGTCGAGCGTGGTGGTTACGCGATGGCGACCGTCCTTTTCTTGCACGTGGGCGGACCGCAACAGCATGACGCATTTTGCCGTCACTGGCCGCCTAAAAATAGGCCCATGATAGGTGCCTTCCGCGTAAATCAAATGACGATTGTGCGACTGGTAAAGCGTCTCCATCTGGGCCAGCGTGCCTTGGCCGTCCGACGCCCTGAATGTATTTCCACCGGTACGGTCCAGCGTGATGTTGGCCACACCCATCACGTTCCAAATATCAACGATGATTTCCGGGTATTGAATGAGCAATTGGAAAAGCTCCGGATCACAATCGACGACATGCGTTGGCAGCCGGCGATAGATCGTTGCCTGGCTGACCACATCATGCACGCGGCGTCGATCGTGGACGGACAGCCAATCAAGTGGCAAAGCTCGCAGTGCCGACTGTCGCGCGCTGTGGCTCGTGGTGGACCGAAATAGCTCGGAAAGACCCTCTTGCTCAGCTAGACATGCTGGCATAACGAGCACACCGGTGAAGAGGGCCAGCATGGGCGCAAGGAGAACCGCCGACCGCCGCGGCTCTCTGCGTAAGTTCAATGGCATGCATCCCCCCTAGACAATCACCGTGCGGTGACCGTCATGGCCTCGCGGTCAGCCGGTCTCAATCGTGATAAACTTTGACGGTCTTATGGGTATTTCGGCTGCAAGCTGGCTTCAGGGACAGAGATTTCTTTGGAAACCGACTGCTGGCTAAGATGGCACAGGGCGATCAGCTACACTTTGCGGCTTTCAGGCAGCAGCCTGTGTGCCTTCTACCGGCAGTGGCGGACCTATCGTCTACAAGCTAGAGTTGTACGAGTTCGACTCGTCTACAAGCTAGAGTTGTACGAGTTTGACAGCAGTCTGCTGATAGGCATCCCCGAGCGAAGCACCCTTTGCCATGAGCACCGGTCCACCTGACATGAACGACATCAAGGCATCCCACGCCGAGATTGACCAACTGTTCCTCGAACATGCGCCCGTGCTGGTCGAAGTCCGCTCGCCGGCTGTCGAGTCGGCGCTGCGTGCCGACTGGTATTTGCTCGAGGCGTCGGCCGCGTTTTGGGGTGTCGTTGCCAACAGCAAACCGAACACCGAGTTTTATCTGCTCAGCGTCCACCATTTGGAACAAGTCCGATCACAACTGGCCGGCAAAAAAGTCGACTAGAGCGAGTCGCACGGACATGAGGCCAACGCGCGATTTCAGCACCCCGGCTGCTGCCCCAGGCAGATAGGCTCGCTGACAAATCGCACCGAAAAGCAGC
>CAUYYY010000193.1:0-4724 GCA_963577165.1 Planctomycetota bacterium
AGCCCGTCGATCTTGGAGCATGCGACGGGTCTGCTGCGCAAGCACTTGGGGATCGCAAAGGCTGCCTGTCACGGCGGCCTGCCGAAGCTCTTCATCGGGCACCGAAGACCACAAGAAATAGCTGAGGCGGCTGGCCAGTTCCCAGTCGCTCACGCGCTGGGGCTCTCGTCCCGGTTGCGGCTGTTCGATGCGGAACAAGAAGTTGGGTGACACCAACACGCGCGCCAACACCGCTCGGAGAGCCTCGTCATGCGACAATTCGTCTTGCCGCAGCAACTGATACAGATCGCGCAGCGATCGTTTCTCTGGTTCGGGCAACGGTCGGCGATAGGCGCGTGTCGCAAATTTGAGCAGCGACTTCCGATGGCTCGATTCGGACGCGAGTAGGTTCTTCTCGGTCTGCGTGGCGCGGCGCAGGACTTCAGCCTGCACTTGTTTGTAGGCCGTCATTTCCCCTTGAGTGAGGGTCGAGATGCTGTTCCGGACTTGCAAGGCGTCGCGACTGATGAAATGCAGCTCCTCCCACAGCCGGTCCAGCCGTTCGTGTTCTTGTGCGCTGAGCAGCAGCCGCGAAAGGTGTCCGTCCCCGCGGTGGAATCGTTCCAAAGTGACCACGGTATCGCGGACGATGACGCCTGGGTAACACACTCTGGCCGGAAAGGCGTGGCGAAACTCGTCGGCCGACCGGGCAACCGCTTTGCGAACCGCATCATCGTTGCGAAGAACAAGTAGCGGTGGTCCCGACTCGCCTTCGCGATACTGCCACATCAGGCCGCGATCGACTTGAGGCGCCGTTGGCGTGCGTCGGACGTCAAGCCGAACAAGAGTTTCGGGAGAATTGCCCGGATCCAGCCGGACCTCGACAACGAAGGTTCGCTCCGAGACCAGCGAACAGGGCAACCGCACTTCGAGCACTTCGGAGCCTTGCAGCAGCAAGCTGGTCTCGTCGAATTCTCTGTTATTTGGATGGCGTCCGAACCGTGACGGGTCGATTCGGCTGATACCTTGGGTGAGCGCAGTCGGCTCTTTCGCGGTGGCGGTTTTTGCGGCCATTTGCAAGGCGTCACGCAGCAAAAGCGGCGGCTCGTTGCCCGACTCGAACCGCGGTCGGTGTAGGATGATGCGTGCCTGATCTCCCTGGCCAGTCACCGTTTGTGCCGCCAAATACAACACGGCTTCCGCCTCGGGCTTGGAGATATCAAGCTTGTATACGTGGCTGTCGGCTAGCGAGACGGAAGCCGGAACGTAGCGGTCGTCCAATGCATGCAAACCGCTTGGCGCGCGCTTGTGCCAGAGCAGACCTTGCAAAGCAAAGATGTCTGCCGCCAAGCTGGAAACTTCGGCGGACTCTCCCTTTGTGGTACGGGCGTCCGGCCCGCGCGGATCGGTATCCGCAGCCGAGACGGCTGCACTACATTTCGTCCACTTTGCCTGCACCGCGTCAAGCAGGATGGACGGCCGCTCGTCGTTCATGACCTGCCAGAGGATTTGCAGGTACTTTGGCGAGAGCTTTTCCGTTCTCGCGACTTGGTCGATGGAAATCTTGCCCGAGCGGAGCGCGTCTCGGTGCACAACACTCGCTCTGAGATATTGATCCACGGGAATCTCGCCGAGTTCGGTGGCGTACCTGCTATGCAGGGCACTGATCTCGGCAAGAACTTCGTTGACCCAGTCTTCCCGGAACTTCGACTTCGAAAAACGGAAGCCGTCGGGCAGGAGCACGAGGTGTTCCGCTGTTTCTTTGGCGGCATCCAGATACTTGGTCAACCGGTCGGGTGAAATGGTCAGCGCTTCGGTCGCGTTGAGGAAGCCCTCACCGGCGGCGCCGTCGTCCGGAAACTGCCGCCCTGGCCGCAAATCCACGCCAGTTAAGTCGCTGATCGTATAGCGATGCTCGGCGTTGTTCAGACGGCGAACGAGCACGGGACCCGGGTCACCGGACCGCCGCCGTGCTTCGCGCTCGAGCAAGCCGCGGATCCAGCCAATCATTAGGCGACGTTCCTCCGCCCGAGGACGCGGCTTTCCCTTAGGTGGCATCTCGTCACTTTCAAGCATTTCGAGCATGGATTGCCAAGGCTCGACGTCCGCACGCACCTGCTGGAGCGTGGCAAATCGTTCCATATCCAGGCCGCCCTTTTTTGTTTTCGTCGAATGGCAACCAAGGCAATAGGTTTTCACGAGCGGGCGGATTTGATCGTCGTAATCGGCCGCCGCGGCAGCCGCCGGTACGAGCTGCGCTAAACCAAATACGGCGATGGCCTCAAAACACCAAGTGACCAAGTTGGTCACGCGGAAGCGGTTGAGCAAGCCAGGTAAATCCGGTTTGGGTGCTACCATGGAACAGCTCCTATTCAGTTGATCTTCCACGATGTCTGGCCAACCTCGGTTGTACATCGTAACAAAACTTCCGGTGGCCCGAAGGAAATTGTCATCGGGTCCCTCTGGCTCGAAAAACCACGTTGGATATAAGGATAACTTGGCGTTGATGGGCGTTGACGGCAGTCGGCTCGCTCACATTCCTCGAGTTGCCATGCATTAGCGAACGAGCAAGCCTGGCCCAGTGCTAATCTTGGATCAGGCTGCCGTTCGACGAAAACGGGGTTAGGCGTGCCCACTTCAGAAATCGCTTGGTTTTTTGGCTTGCCGACTCAGTCAGCGGAGGAGCATCCGTCGAGCCGTGTGTCAAATTGCTTTTGGGAACCATTTGATGGCGCGCTCTGAGTGTTCCAAGAAAGGCATGAGAATTCGGCACGCTGGCTTTGGGCCAAATCAAAAACGGGTCCTTTTACGGCACATCCCGGCATACGTATGGGAAAATGAGACTGGCGGTGTCGACTCCCGGCCATTCGGCCATATCGGCAGCGTAGCAAAAGCCGCCAGGCCTAGCGTCCATGACTTTTATCGATGACAGCGGTCGACGACAATCAATTGCTGCCTTGGTCAGCGCCGAGTCGTGGGAGCTGCGGACGCCAGCAAGGATGACCAGTGTACAACGTCGGAAGGCTGATCACGGTGCCCCGCCGAGCGTGGCGGCAAAGAATTCATACATCCGGTTCCAGGCGTCTTGGGCTGCGCTGTTCTTCCGCTTCGTGCGCCATACAAATCCGTGCGGTTCACCAGCGCAGATCACCATCTCGTGAAAAGCTCCAGTCTCGGCCATGGCGAGGTCGAGGGCCTGATTCACGGGAACTACGGTGTCCGCATCACCGTGCAGGGTCAGCACCGGAGGATCCAACGGGTCGGGGTAAAAGACCGGACTTGCGGCCGCATAATTTACCGGCACTTCGACGATGGTTCCTCCGAGATACAGCTCAATGTCGGTGACAAAGTCACTCGTGATCGTATAGTCGGTAGAACCGAACATGTTAACCACCGCTCGAACGCTACTGGATTGCGCAAGATGATCCCCCACCTCGAATCCAGGCACCTCCGCGCTGAGGCCGACCATCAGTGCCGCATTGCCACCCGAGGAGGTGCCGGCGACGCCGATCCGAGTGGGGTCCAGTCCAAACAGGTCGGCGTTGGCTTTCAGAAACCGCACGGCACACTTCACGTCCACAATCGGATCGGGGAACATCCAACCGGTCGGATTGTCTTGGTCGTCGGTGATCAAGCGGTAATTGACGCTGACGGCAACGTATCCCTTGCGTGCCGCTTCGTCTCGCTTCTCGACCCATTTGCCCTGGGCTTTGTCACCAGCGCGATACCCCCCGCCGTGGATGAACACGATCGACGGGTAGGTGACCGTCTTCGTGTGTTTGAGGGGATCCCCAATGGGCTCGAGCGTGCCGGCATCCCAAACCTGCGCAGCATTTTTGCTTCTTTGCTGAAGCCCCGCGACGATCCGTGAGCCATCGGGGCTGAAGGCGACTCCATGGAGAGATCCAAAAGATGAGCCAATGAGCTGCCCGGTAGCCACATCCCAGAGCTTTGCAGGACGCCCGAGTATCAGGACCTGCGAGCCGTCGGGGCTGAACAAGATGCGGCCTATCTTGCCTTGTTGCGGAAAATCGCTGCCGATTGCTTCGCCTGTCGTCGCATCTCGAAGTTGAAGGGAGCCGTCACTCTCGGTCAGGATGCGTAGGCCGTCGATGCTGTAAGCCGCAGCCACGACCCGATCGTTGTGTTGAATGACCTGGCCGATGGATTTGTCCTGGGCCACGTCCCAAATCCGGACCGAACCATCTTCGCTGCCCGTTGCCATACGCGTGCCGTCTGGACTAAACGCCGCGGTGTAAGCGGTAGTCTGTTGCCTCAGGGGCGTGCCGACGGGTCTGCCAGTGGATGTATCCCAAAGCATGCTGGCCCGGGTGTTACCGCCACTAAGAAGCCGCGAGTCGTCCGGGCTAAAAGCCAGGGCACCGACGACGCCTCCGTGCACAATGGGTGCTACCACCGGCTTGCCCGTCTCAGCTCGCCAGAGTGTAATACGGCCATCGTCGGTTAAGGCGAATAACCCCGACGTGGCCAAGAAGGTCATCGATCGCGTGAACCTCGACATTGGCGGACTGGGGACGAAGACCTCGCCGTTGTCACGCGTGATGCTGGCGACGTTGGCTCCGAAGATGATCGCGATTGTCATCAGCACACCACCGATAATCAGCAGCGATTTCGCCGGGCGTGAGGAAGCCATGAGCAGGTATTCCCATTTGGCTCCGCCCTGCCAACCAGCGAGGACGCGGGCCAGTATAACGGCTGATTTCTAGCAAACCTACTTTGCGCGG
>CAUYYY010000194.1:0-4700 GCA_963577165.1 Planctomycetota bacterium
TCGCTCCGTATTCTCCACACGATCAAGTCGGCCGCCATGGTGGTGCCGGTGCATGCCGTCACCCAAACGACTCACGAAGTTGAGAGTCTGCTGACACAAGCCCTCGACAAGCAGGACGATTGGCCGGGCGAACTTATCGAGGAATATGTTGTTTGGCTTGGGGATTTGGTCGATCCGAGCGCCAACGTTTCTCAATTGCTGCGGGACGGTGGCGAACTTGTCGGCTCTCTGGCGTCCTCGACGACGGTAAGCGCCGGTTGACACAGCGCGACCGGTGGTCTCCGAAGGCGACTCGCCGTGGCGAGCCGCAACCAAAGAGTCTTTCAGCCAGCGGTTACGATTTGACGGCTTCCATGGTCCCATACAGCGCCGTCTGCCAACGGCCGAACCGCGCGATCTCATGTTCGATGACGGCCGTGAGCAGGTCGTGGTCAATCGGCTTCAGCAGATAGTCGATGGCGCCCAGGTCGACCGCCTTGAGTAGACGATCGCACGTCGAATAAGCCGTTATCAAGATGGCTTGTGTCCAGGCGTTGCGTCGCTTGGCGTGTTCCAGCAACTCGAGCCCGTCAACGTGAGGCATGACGATGTCTAGCAGCAGCAGATCGCAGCAATTGACGCTGAGCCAGTCTTTTGCTTCGCGCGGGTCGGTAAACGAGTGGATTTCCATTCGTCCTGGGAATTGCGTATCCAGAACCTTCCGGACGAGGTGTATCACACTCGGATCGTCGTCGACAACGGCCAGCGTCAGCTTGCGATCCACCGATGAATTAGGAGCGTTCATAATTGGGATCCTCTTTGGATGGAGTGACACGGGGCAGCCTAAAAGTATAGGCTGCCGTTTCTTTGCTGGTGCGGGTGATCTTGACCCTTTTGGGCGAATTTGATCCGATGTCCGCAGTGATATTTTTCGACCTATCTTACGATATGGAAGCAACTTGGGGCATCTTGTAGGTTTGTTTACCCCAGGACCAGTGACGCCCAGGTACCTGGGCGGCAACTCAATTAGTACGAGTCGGAGATGCTTTGAACGAACCCGTGGCAACCGACGAACAACTGGCGGCTGAGGCCCAGCGCGAGGGAAGCGATGGCCCGGCGTTTGTCGAATTGCTCGACCGATTTCGGGACCGTGTTTGGCGGATCTGCTATCGCTTGCTGGGCAACGAGCACGACGCTCAAGACGCCGCACAAGAAGTGTTTGTTCGTTTGTTTACCCATCGTGGCAAGTTTGCCGGGCGGAGCAAATATTCGACCTGGGTGCATGGCGTCGCGGTTCGAACGTGTTTGACCTTGCGGCGCGGACGTGGACGACGGCAACGGCGTGTGGTCCTCGCCGGAGAGGCCACGTTGGAAGTCGGACCAAAAACCAGCGCGACGGCCGACGCGAGTGTGCGGCTCGATTTGCATCAGATGCTCGAAGTGCTCGACGAGGAAGATCGGGCACTTTTGATTCTGAAATACGCGGAAGACTATAACTACGACGAACTGGCGGCCGTTTTTGAGTTGTCGGTCAGTGCATGTAAAATGCGGATTAGCCGTGCACGCGTAAAGCTGAAGAAACGATTTCCCGACCAGATCACCGATTGATTACGTGAGAAAAACCGATGGCAAGCGATCTGCTAGAACAATTGGCGCGACATGAGGTGCCTCCACCGCCTCCGTCGGCGACGTTCGACCACGACGTGCATCGCCGTGTGAACCACACGTTGGCCGTGCTGCACGTGGTCGAATTCGTCCTGCAGGCGCTGCCGCACGCACTGCTGCATTTCATGCGGGCAGTTGGCGGGCTGATCGGTTTCACCATCACCGGCCAATTTCGACCCGTGAAGCAAGACACGACGAAACGAGATTCAGACGAGTCTGTGTAAAAAGGCTCGCAAAAAAGGGGGTCCACGGATGAGCCGAAGCTGTCGAGCACGTACCATGTGTTTTTCTGTTTTAGAGAAAGGAGATTGTCATGTCTCAACTTAGTTTCAACACGTTGCTGGCCCAGAGCGATACGCCGGGGCCCATCAAAGACGCGGCCCAGCGTACGGCTGAGATCGTGGATGAACAATTCGTCACGGCCACGGATACTTTCCGTGAAGTGCTGAACGACATTCTGGGTCTGATTCCCGGCGTGCTGGGCATGGTCGCCATACTGGTCGTTGGCTACTTGGTTGCCAAGCTGCTGGCCAAGCTGGCCACGGCGTTGTGCGAAACGATCGGATTGCAGCGTGCAGCCGATCGAAGCGGACTCGCCGACTCGATGAAGCAGGTCGGTATCCAGCGCAGTGTGCCCTCGATTGTGGGGCTGATTCTGTTCTGGCTCTTGATGTGCGTGGCTATGATGGCCAGTTTTCGCGTTCTCGGCTTGACGGATGTCTCGGTCGCCATGGAAGGTGTTGTTGGGTTCATCCCCAGAATTCTGGTCGCCATGGTCGTGGTGGTGATTGGCTTGCTGGTGGCCTCCTTCCTGCGAGGTGTGGTCGCCACAAGCGCCGACCGAGTGGGTGTCAGTTATGCTGAATATCTGGCCAACGGTTGCTATTACCTGTTGGCGGGCATCACGTTCCTTGCCGCGGCGAACCATCTTGGCTTGGAGCTCGAACTGCTCAATCAGATGATCTTGATTGCCTTCGGCGGTTTGGCACTCGGCTTCGCCCTGGCGTTCGGTTTGGGCGGACGCGACGTGATGGCGGGCATTTTGTCCGGTTATTACGTACGGCAGCGGTTTGCGGCCGGCGACAACGTCAAGGTCGGCGACATGGAAGGTACGATCCGTGACGTCGGCGCCGTGTCGACGACGATCGAAACGAACGAGAATGGCATGATGCACCGGCACAGCGTACCGAACACGGTCGTTCTTCGCGAAGGGATTCGCTAACACAAAGTTACGACCCGTTGTTGAAAATCAGTTGTCAAAAAGGCGAACCCCGGTGTCACATGCGTGGTGCTGGGGTTTTTCTATGCGCTGTAGGGAACGAGCAGCACGCCCTACGGCCCTGACGTGGCAGGTCGTGTTGTAACAACTGTGCGGGTCGTACGCGGTAGCAAGCGGGAGCGGGCCGGCGGACCATAAGGTATGATTTTGCATGATCTGTCTCGCTGGACAAGCAAGATGTGTGGGCCTCGTAGAACTCGGCCCACCCTACACCATGCGCATACGTGGAACCGACGAATGACCAACCCAGCCCTGCCGCCCGCCACCGACGTTTTGTCGACGAAAAAACCTGATTGGCTTGCACGTGGGTTCGGCCTGGCGTTTTTGCTCGGCTGTGCCGTGGCCCTTTCACCCTCGGCCGTCGATCCTGATCTGTGGGGTCATGTGCAATATGGCGAGGAACTGCTGATCGAGCGTACAGTGCCCGAGACGTCGACCCACACGTTTACGGCGGTCGGCCATCGGTGGATCAACCACGAAAACATAAGCGAGCTGGTGTTCGCGCTCGGCTATCGCTATCTCGGTGCACGCGGTCTTCTGCTGGCCAAGTGTTTGCTGGGTCTGGGGGTCGTCGGACTGATGATCGGCCAGGCACGGCGGCGGGGCGTGAGCTTTGCCGTCACGTGTGGCGTGATACTGCTCATGGCGACCAGTTTGACCGCTTTTTGGCCGGTGCGACCACAATTGCTCAGTTACGCCCTGTTCGCGCTCTTGATGGCGATGGTCTGCCGCGCGTTTCGCGACTGGCACGCGTCCCACACGGCGGAGGTCCGCTGGCTGTGGTTGGCGCCGCCGCTGTTTGTCCTGTGGGCAAATTCGCACGGAGCCTTTGCGGCCGGGCTGTGCATTTTTGCTGCCTACCTGGGCGGTCGCAGCCTGGAGGCCGTCTATCACCGCGGCCGCGACGGCTGGCGGACCGCGCTGCATTTGAACTTGGTTCTCCTGGCGAGCGGTTTCGCAACGTTGCTCAATCCGTATGGCACGGAGCTTTTGGCGTGGTTGGTCGAATCGCTCAAGAACCCACGACCGGAGATTACCGAATGGGCGGCACCGGTGCCGAGCGACCCGTTCTTTTCCCCCTTTGTGGGGCTGGCTGTGCTCGCGGCGGTGGCCTTCGTGGCGACCAAGCAGCGACGCGACTGGATCCACTTGGCGTTGATCACGCTTACGCTTTGGCAGGCCGCCACCCATTTGCGTCACATTGCCTTCTTTGCCCTGTTGTGTGGTTTCTGGCTGCCCGAGCATGTTGAATCGGTGCTTGGGCGTTTACGCTCGAGCGACAACGCGGTGCGAGACGAGCCGGTCGCGCCTTGGATGCGACGATTACTGCTGGGCGGTCTTTCGCTGACATGTGTGTTGCTCGGATGCAAACTGTATGAGCGGCTGCATGATTTTCCGGTAAAACGGGACACCTACCCGGTCGAGGCGATCCAATACATGGCCGACCACCAACTGCACGGAAAACTGGTGGTCGCGTTCAATTGGGCCCAATATGCAATCTCCGCGCTTCAGCCCGACACGCAGGTTGCGTTCGATGGTCGCTTTCGCACCTGCTACCCGCAGGAGGTGGTCGACATGCACTTCGACTTTCTCATTGGCAAGGTGCCGGGCCGTCGCTATCGAAGCGACGCCTCAGGCCCGCTCGATCCGACCCGCGTGTTGCATTTCGAACAGCCTGACCTGGTGTTGATCGATCGGGCGTTTAAGCACTCGACGCGTGTGATGGCGGCACAAGACGACTGGGTGCTATTGTACCAAGACAGCCTGGCTCAACTTT
>CAUYYY010000195.1:0-4691 GCA_963577165.1 Planctomycetota bacterium
TGGGCATTCCCGGGTCGTGGTCTGGTGATGAAAGCTTTGCTTCGCACACGCCAGGCGGAATCTCTGGACGAGGCCTTCGGCCTTGGCCTTGACGAGACGAAAGGTTCAGTGTTGATGGTGTACCGATTTCTCCAAAAAATCGGCCACCAGATTTCGGTCAAGGCGCTCGGCGGGCCCATCGCCATTGCGCAAACGGCCGGTTACTCGGCATTTCAAGGATTCGCCAGCCTGTTGATATTCTTAACCATGCTTAGCGCCAACTTGGCGGTGATCAATTTTCTCCCGATTCCGCTTCTCGACGGCGGCCACATGATCTTTCTCACTTGGGAGGGAGTTTTTCGTAAGCCAATGAGCGAGCGAATTGTGATTGCCTTTCACATGCTGGGCTTCGCCTTCATCATCGGTCTGATGCTGTTCGTCATCGGACTCGATGTCGGCCGGCTCCTCGGGCTGACGTGATCAGCAAGCCGCCCCACAAGCACGACGCGCAAGCGAGTGAGTGAGCGAGATCACTCGCTTGCGCGTCGTGCTTGTATTCGTCGGGCAATCGTCATACAGCTCAATTATACCAAGGGAAAGAGAATAAAATTACGTCACGTTAAGCAAGGAGCCATTCTTGCGGCGCGTCGCTTATTGAATCTAACTGGCGCGACACCGATCATACGTGACGTCAAGCAAGAAGTTATTCTTGCGACATATCGCTTATTGAATCAAACTGGCGAGACAAAGAAAAAAGTCTTTGCCGTCGGCTTTAATAAAAGCGGCACAACATCGCTTCATACTCTGTTTCAATCACGGGGGCTTCTCTCTTATCACGGCCTGAAATGGAAGGGATGTGATGATCTAAGGCTGCTACGCTCATACGATTGTTTCAGTGACGGTATTCCAAAGGATCTTGCCAAACTTGATCGTTTGTTTCCGGGCTCGAAGTTTATCCTTCAAGTGCGTGACCTTAATAGTTGGCTATACAGTCGCTTGGCTCATATCGAGCGCGATAAAGAGGAATATGCCCATCATGGTGGCCCAGAATGGGATAATACAGAATATGCGATAAAAGCTTGGATAAAAAAACGAAATGCTCACCATCTATTTGTACTATCGTATTTTTCTGAGAGGCCCTTGGACATTCTTATTGTTAACCTTATTCGAGACGAATCAAGCACTACCAAGGTATGCACTTTCTTGGATATGAAGGCAAATACGAAAGACCTAAGAAGAATATCAATCCGAGTAAAGAGCGCCCTCTGAAACACACAGAAATGTTGAGCCAATGTATTGCTGAATTAGAAATTCCTGAATGCGAGCTGAGTTATGATATTTTATGCCCCAGCTTAATAAGTAGCGAAGCGGATGCCAGATTTCCTGTAGACAGCAGCATGCTTGAGATAATGAAAGGGTAAACGCCGTCCGCCACATAGATATGCGAGGCGGACCGGCTTGGTGGGAACGCTTGGGTATTTCGGCTTCAGAAACAATCCGAGCCCGTGCGGCGGCGTTTGCCCAGCAGGATGGCGACAACGGCTGCGGTCATTCCCAGTCCGCGTGCAAACGCGCGGACAAATCCGAAGAGACTAAACAGCAAGTATCGCATCTGCCGCGTCGAGAGCATCAACCGAATTGTGGTGGGGGTTTGCGCGAGTAGAAGCCAAAAGGCCAGTGCTGCCGACACCCGCCCTAGCGGAGGCCAAACGAGCAGCGGCAGCGTGGCCAATATAGCCATCGCCGTCGGCGGCTGAATGTGGTCGGCGAAACGACTGTACGAGTCGCCCGTGGCAACATCCGGATGGCGGCGATACAAAAACACTCGCCAATATCCGTGATGATGTTGCGCGCGTAAATAGCGCCGCAGGCTGGTTGGATGGTAATGCCCGACGCACGATCGCGGCTCGAAATGCAACCGATGATTCAATTTGCTTAACTGAAACGACAGTTCGGCATCTTCAGCTCCTGGTGAACCGGCCGCGTTGAAATATTCCTCGTCAAAACCGCCGACCTGTTCGAGAACACAACGGCGATACGCCACGTTGTATGATCCGAGAAAATTGACCACCCGGGACATCTTACGATGTCGAAGACACATCTCTTCATGAATCAACGAGGCGATCAGCGAGTGGGGTGTGAGATTACTGTAGCTGCCGCCTACGCCAACGACCATCGGGTCCTGAAAATGAGAGACCAGCATCGCGAGTGTGTTGTCTTCCGTCACACAGTCGGAATCAATGAACCAGATCAGCGGTGTTTTTGCCAACCGCCAGCCGACATTCCGTGCCGCACCGGGACCACGTGCCGGACCTTCGACACACCGAACCGAATATTCAGCCGCGATCTTTACTGTCTCGTCAGTCGATCCGTCGTCGACGAAGATGATCTCGGCCAGCTCACCACGCTCGACGAGCGCCGCCGCTGCCTCGAGACACGGCCGCAGCGTACCCGCGGCGTTACGTCCTGGGATGACTAACGTCATGGAAAGATCGGATTCGCTTGGGCTCACGGCGCGTCCCCGTCTTTCTGCTCGACGGGGTCTTCCTGCTCAGCTGGCTGGTCCGACGAGGTTGTGCCCCCTCGCTCTGCTTCGCTGACCGCCTCGTGACGAACCAGCTCGGTAATCTGACGTTGCAGGTCCGCTTGTCTCGCGTAGAAGTAGAACGCCAGGATCATCGTCACGATGACGAACAAGTAAAGCACCAAGTTGGCGCCACGATCGATGCCGATGGCGGTTGCCGCCCATGAAACCAATGCTGGGTTGGCGATCGCCACGGCCGCTGCAAGCCACGTCACGAGTCGCACGATACGCGTTGCCCGCCGATCCGGCTGCCGCAAACAGCCCACCAGTTCCCAGAACGCCAATAAGCAGAATGGAACGACCGTGAGGAGTTGAAAAGTTGTCATTTCATCAATCTCCCCAGAAACATTTGGATGACGATGCGCAACGCGTTCCACGAACTTTGCCCCTTGGTCAGCGTGTTCTGGGTATATCGAATGGTTACCGGCACTTCGCAATAAGTCAAACCCTGACGAGCGATTTCGTCAAGAATCTCGGACGAGTGGGCCATCCGATTTTGCCGGATGCGCACCTTTTGAGCCGCACTGCGAGCGAACGCGCGAAACCCGTTGTGCGTGTCGGTCACATCAATCCAAGAAAAGACACGAGTAAACACCACGCCAAGTTTGAGAATGATCCATCGATGCCACGGCATCTGCTCCACACGGCCCAGAAACCGAGACCCGAGTGCGACCTCGACCTGACCGGCACGAATCGGCGCGACCAACTGCTCGATTTCGTCGACGCAGTGCTGCCCGTCACCGTCGCAGTTCACAATAATTTGGGCGCCCCGATCGAGGGCAAATTCAATCCCGGTCCGCAATGCCGCACCTTGTCCACAATTGATAATATGCCGCAACACCCAAACGGAGTGGCGCAACGCGATCTCACGCGTGTTGTCGCCCGACCCGTCGTCGACAACCACCACATTCGGATAGCTTTTACACAACGGACGTAGCGTCAACTCCAGACGACTCCCTTCGTTGTAGGCGGTGACCACAACCCAAACGTCATCGTTGCCGTGCCGTGAAGTAGAGGTAGAGTCCGTACTCGCCATCAATCGGAGGAGATAACCAGAAGAGAGAAAGACGGTTGGTGCATTGTGCGCACGCTCACAAGAGCGGGGAAAACAACCGCCACTATTCTACGATAACCGACCTCTATGAACAGTCAAGCAAGGGCTCGGCCGACCGCCATAACGAGCACAACCGGCCTTTGGCGCCGTCACCCGCGCGAAACTCGGCCCTTTGAAAACCGCTCGCAGGACACTAAATTGCGAGGGTACGTGAAAACATCAACTCGGGGACATTTCATGTCGCATCCAGCTCTCTCGCGGGAGAAGAGTCGAACGGCCTTCACGCGAGCCATGTCGCTGATGCCTGGCGGCGTGAACAGCCCGGCGCGGGCTTTCGGTGCGGTGGGTGGCCAGCCGCCGTTTATCGAACGGGGCGAGGGTGCTTACCTCTGGGACATCGACGGCAATCGATATGTCGACTTTATCGGCTCCTGGGGGCCGATGATTCTGGGTCACGGACATCCGCGTGTCGTCGAGGTGCTACAAGCGGCCGTGTTGCGTGGCACCAGCTTCGGCTCACCAACCGAAGCCGAATCGGAATTGGCCGAGCGGATCATCGAAGCGGTCCCGTCGGTCGAGATGGTGCGTCTGGTTAATTCCGGTACCGAGGCCACGATGAGCGCGATCCGGCTGGCCCGAGCTGTGACCAATCGCGATCTGATCATCAAGTTCGCCGGAAATTACCATGGCCATGTCGATAGCCTGCTCGTGGCAGCCGGCAGTTCGGCCGCCACGCTCGCCGTGCCCGACTCGCCCGGCGTCACCCAAGGCACGTCTGGCGATACGTTGGTGCTCGGCTACAACAATCCGGCCGAGCTCGATGCGGCATTCCGACAGCATGGCGAACAGATTGCTGCGGTAATTTTTGAACCGGTTGTCGGCAACATGGGCGTAGTCCTGCCGACTGGCGATTTCCTAACCGTGCTCCGCGAGCTGACACGCAAACATGGTGCGCTGCTGATCTGCGACGAAGTGATGACCGGCTTCCGTGTCGCTTATGGGAGCGCTCAGTCGCTCTTGGGCATCGAGCCAGATCTGACGACGTTAGGCAAAATTATTGGTGGCGGGCTACCG
>CAUYYY010000196.1:0-4662 GCA_963577165.1 Planctomycetota bacterium
GATTCCTGAGGGGCTCACGCTGCCATCCGGTTATGGCTTGCGCCGCTATTCACCCACGAATTCTGGCGAAGACCCATTGTTTCTGTTTTTGAGGTTGTGCCGATGAAACCTTCGAGAGAGGGTTGTTTGGTGCTGATTTGGTCGGCTGCCGTTGCGTGCGGCGGTCGATTTCACGTCCGCGCGCAACGGCTCGCGTCAACCTGCGTCGGGTTTGTCGCCATGCGTGCTGAAGCATTGCGCCCAACTGACCGAGGACACGCCCTCCTCAGCGCGCAAGGCCCGTGCCGTATTGTATGATCCATGGAATCACCTGTAGTCGAATGCGCGTCAGTCTGACACCCCGCTGAAGTTTTTGAAAGCACGAAACCTGCGTCGGTGGCGCACATCCTGCGCAGGTTGGCAGCCTGCATTTTCGTGCGGCGGTGAGCTCGCCCGCGGTAAGAAACTGCAAGACGGCTAAGTTCAGCGGTGTAGGACACCGATCGCGTTTGGCCGTCACTCAAACTCGCGTGGGTTGCATCGACCGCTCGCAGCAAGGAATCATTGCTAACCGCAGCGGTGGAATCCACCGCCCGCAGTTCGAGCCTCCGAATAGTGTAGTCCAACTGATGGCGCGGGGATAGCTCTTGGGAGCTGCCTTCGTGACCAAGGACGAACCGACCTTGGAGGTTTGCGCTAAATCAAAACGGCGGACGTGACCCGCGAGTGACGTGAGCAAACTCCGAGCTGCCAACTCGATTCAGCGACATAGACCGAATGCACGAAGAAACCGCTTTGTCAGACTGCTCGGCGAAAGTGGAAGGCCCGTGTGGACGGGTCCGACGAGATATCGGCACCAGACAGAAGAATGTCACCGGCTTACAGAACGACAAATGTGCTCCACTGGCACGCCAACAGCCCCGCTACAACGAACACAATCCTGGCGCGGAAGATCGGGGACTTCTCCATGGTGACCCCTTCTTGGATTGGACGTACTCTTCTGGATGGACGAACTAGCGCTGGACCAATCGCGGCGCCAGGTTGTTGCGGCCGCCGACGTCGGTCAGGCGGTGCTCACGTCCCTCGAACGGATAGGTGAGGCGTTCGTGATTGATTCCCAAGAGACCAAGCATCGTGGCGTGCAGGTCGTTGATGTGAACCTTGTCTTCCACCGCCGCGAAGCCAAAGTCGTCCGTGGCGCCGATGGTCTTGCCGCCCTTGATACCGCCACCAGCGAGAAAACCACTGAAGCCGTACGGGTGATGGTCACGGCCGTTCGAACCCTGCCGAATGGGCGTGCGTCCGAACTCACCCACCCACACCAGGAGCGTACTGTCCAGCAGGCCGCGCTGATCGAGATCGGTGATCAAGCCGGCGATGGGTTGATCGACCTTCTTTCCCTGCCGCGTGTGGTTGCCCTTGCAGTCGCCGTGCGCGTCCCAACCGGCCGAGATGAGCTGCACGTAGCGCACCTCACGCTCGACCATACGACGCGCCATGAGGCACATCTTGCCGAAGCGCTCGGAGTTCTCGTCCTGCATGCCATACAACCGGCGCGTCGCGGCCGTCTCACCGGAGAGATCCATCATCTCCGGTGCCGCCGTCTGCATGCGAAACGCCAGTTCGTAGTTGTTGATGCGCGCGTCCAAGCGTGTGTCTCCGGGGCGCGTCAACCGGTGCTGGCGATTCCAGGTGAGAATCTGGTCAAGCAGCATGCGCTGCTGCTTGGCGCCGACGTTAGCGGGACGCTGCAGATTCTGAATCGGCGCGCCCTCAATGCGCATGTCCGTACCCTGATAGACAGCCGGCAAGAAGCCCGAGGTGTACATCGAGGCGCCATTACGGAAGATGCTGTCGGTCATGGCGACATACGCCGGCAGGTTGTCGCTCTCACAACCCAGTCCGTACACCACCCAAGCGCCGACGCTGGGATGGCCGAGCAACTGGGTGCCGGAGTGCACCATGATCATCGCCGAGCCGTGAATGAAGAGATCGTGATGCAGCGAGCGAACGATCGCCAGCTTGTCGGCGTGCTTGGAGAGATACGGAAACATAGAGGAAATCTGCTGGCCGCTCTCGCCGTAGCGGGCGAACTCGAACTGCTGCGCCATCACCGTCGAATCGGCGGTATTGATCTGTGCCAGATCGTAGTCCTGCAGTTCCTTCGGCAACAACTTGCCGTCGTACTTGGCGAGCATGGGCTTGGGGTCAAACGTCTCGACCTGACTCGGCCCGCCCTGCATGAAGAGAAAGATGACGCTCTTCGCCGTACCCGGAAGGTGTGGCGGTTTCGGCGCCAACGGATCGACGGGTACTGGCGGCGCAGCGGCGCGGGCCTCGCGCGACAGAAGATCGCCGAGCGCTAAGGCACCGAACCCGAGGCCACCGGAGTACAAGAGATTTCGTCGAGTCGGGAGATGATTCATCACAATCCGAATATCTGGTCAGTCCACAAAGGCGAACTCGGACAGGTTAAATAGTGCCAAGCAAAGCTTGGAAAGAGCCTGGGTGTGCGAGGCGGGCACTGCCGCGTCGAGCGTCGTCGAGTCGCCCGCGCACGTCGCCACGTCGTCCGCTTCTAGTTTTCTCATGAGCTCCACGGCCGAGGCCAGCTCTCGTTCGCTCGGGGGCCGGCCGAGAGCAATGCGCCAAGCGCGATCGACCTGCGCGCCCGACTCCTCGCCGGCCTCTTTGACGACACGCGCCGCAAAGTTCTCGGCCTGACGCACCACCGAGTGATTGTTCAGCCCCCACAGCGCCTGTGGTGCCACCGTGGTCACATCACGAGTTGGACAGCTGACCGAATCGACCGGGGCGTCGAAGACATCGAACATCGGAAACTTGAAGTTGCGCCGCGCCATGATGTAGAGACCGCGCCGCGTGTGTTGCGCCGGATCAGCCGAGACCACCCACTGCCACTTCTTGCGCAGCGAAGCTATTTCATCCTCAACCAAAGGGGGTACCACCGGCGGGCCGCCCATCGCCAAGTTGATCGTCGCTGCGGCCGTGTGCACGCTATCCCACAGCGCCTCACCTTCTAAACGACGGCGATTCATGCGCCAGAGAAGCTTGTTGTTCGGATCCACCTCAAGGTAACGGTCTTCGCCAACATTGCTGCTCTGGCGGTAGGTGGCGGAGTTCATGATCAAGCGGTGGAGCGTTTTGATCTTCCAGCCGCCCTCGACAAAGTGCGTCGCCAGCCAATCGAGCAGTTCGGGATGCGAACGCGGCTGTCCATTGAGGCCGAAATCGTTCGGTGTCTCGACGATGCCGCGACCAAAGTGCCACTGCCAGATGCGATTGACCATCACACGCGCGGTCAGCGGGTGGTCCGGTCTGGTCAACCACAAGGCGAATTGTTTGCGGCTGCCGAAGGGCGTCGGTAGCTCAGCAGGGGTGCCCGTCGTTTTTGCCAGCACGGCGGGCAGCGCCGGCTGCATCAACTCGCCCGGCTTGTGCAGCTCGCCGCGGACGAGCAGATGTACGTCAGGAATGAGAGCCGGATGCTGACGCGCCAGCACGCTGGCGCTGGGGACGTGGAACAAGCCATCGTATGGCCCGTACAGCGTCGCTTCCCCACGCGGGATCTTCAGCACCGCTTCCCCGATGGCCGCGAGCAAATCTCGCTTCTCTTGTTCTTCCTCCGGCGTAAGCGTCTTGCTCGCAGTTCGTTTCTCGAACAATTGATACGCCGTCCGCGCCTCGACGACGGCCATCACCCACGGGTAGCTCTCTTGCCAGTCGGCCCACTGCATCGGCGCCAAGAGCGAGTGCTCCGCCGGACGGGCGCTGGCGAATATGGCGTGCAGCGCGAAGTAGTCCTCTTGCGTGAACGGATCGAACTTGTGCTCGTGGCAGCGGGCACAGCCGAGCGTCACCCCCATGAAGGCCGCCGCCGTATTGTCAACCCAGTCGGTCACCGTCTCGTAGCGCAGGCGTTTGGCGTCGAGCGCCGACTCATGCACCTGCGGATAGAGCGCGTAGAACCCGGTACCGATGCGCGCCTCGAGGTGGCGACGCTTCTCTTCCGGTATGACGTAGACGCGTCGCGGGTCGAGGTCGAGGTTGTCCGGCCACAACTCGTCGCCGGCGATCTGTTCCTGAACGAAGATGTTGTAAGGCTTGTCGTCGTTGAAGCTCTTGACGACGTAGTCGCGGTAGCGCCAGGCGTTGCGGTAGTACATGTCGGTCTCGTAACCACCGCTGTCGGCGTAGCGCGCGACGTCGAGCCAATGCCGGCCCCAACGTTCGCCGTAGTATTTGGACGAGAGCAACTCGTCGATGAGATTCGGCCAGACATCATCTGCGTCATTCTTGACGAACGCATCAACTTGTTCAGGCGACGGCGGCAACCCCAGCAGATCGAAGTAAGCGCGACGAACGAGCGTCACGCGGTCGGCGACCGGTGCCGGCTCCAGGCCGGACTCTTCCAACCGATGCAGCACGAACTGGTCGATGGGATTGCGCACGCGCAGGGCATGCTGCAGCGCCTCGCGCGCCGGTGGTTCCACGACCGCGGTCTTGCGGAAGGACCAGTGCTCGTCGGCCATCGTCAACGGACCGAACAAAAGGACGAAAGCCAACAGGCCCAAAACACGGAAAGGGCGCTTCATCACTCGAACCTGCCGTTTGTTAAGGGATCTCATGCACGCCTCAGACGCGCCAACGACGGCCGCCCCTCCT
>CAUYYY010000197.1:0-4653 GCA_963577165.1 Planctomycetota bacterium
CGCGAGAGTTGGACCTGCCCGCAAGTTGGTTACGCCGACAAGCAGAGACGGGCACGATCCCATCGGTCGTGATCAGCCGGCGGCGGTACTTCTCGCCTGTTGCTGTTGAGGCTGCTATCGAGCGGATGGCCGCCACTGGTCAGCCAGTACACGCGAGGGCAGCACAGTGATCGCACGGCTCATCGACAAACTGGTTCACCCGAAGCCTAAGCCACGCACTGTGGCCGACGGCGACACCACCGACAACGGCTCATGCTCGACGTCGCGCGTTGGCGTGTCGGACATCAGCAGACAGGATCGTGGGGCTGTGGTGACATGGCACGAGCACCACTCAGGCCGTGCCCAGCCGTAGGATGCCGGGAGCTAACCCGAGGCGGACGATGCGACAAGCACAAGCGAGAGCAGCGGCGCGAGCATGAGGGCAGTGAAGAGAGGAAGGCAGCCCACAAGTTTAAGGACAGCGCACGGTGGAAGCGGGCGAGGGCAGTGAAGCTAGGCCGCGATCCGTTGTGCGAGGAATGTTTGAAGCAGAACAGGACAACCGTTGCAACGCAAGTTCACCACATCAAGCCGCGTAAGCAACGACCGGACCTTGCGTTTGTGTTCGAGAATTTTGAATCGGTTTGCGTTTCGTGCCACAACCGCAAAGAGGTGAGGTGAGTGCGGCCGGAAGCTTAAAGCAGAACCCCCCTCCCGGTGGGTGCGATGCTGGCCGGCAAACAGCCCACACACGAATGGTAATCAGCACGTTTTTTCTCTTGGTAACGGCCACGAACTTAATCCTATGACACGAAACAGCACGTCACAGCCGCCTAAGCACCTGTCAGCCGGTGCTAAACAGTTCTGGCGCTCGGTCGTGAATCTTTTTGAATTGGAAGAGCACAACCTTGATTTACTTGAAACGGCTTGCATCCAGTTGGCGCGGTCTGAACAGGCCCGAGCAATTATCGACGAGGAAGGCATGGTTATCAAGGATCGATTCCAGCAACCAAAGCCACATCCGGCGGTTGAGCTAGAACGACAGGCACATCTGGCGTTCATTCGCATCGGCCGTGAACTTGGCTTATCCGTCGAAGCACCAGACAGCCGGCCGCCGCTTCCTGTGGGATATAAATAACGATGAGCCGACTGCATAGAAAACACGCGACACTTCGCAAGCGACCTTTGGCCAACATCAGCCTGTTAGACATTCTCTGTTTAGGGCACGGCCCCGCGCGTTGTGATTTATCTGAAAATGAAATGCGACAGTTGTACGTTGAAAATCGCGAAGCGTTCTACGTGCTGCGAGACGCAAAATCGAAAGTTGCCCCCGACGATTATTTCGGCCACTTCCCCGGCGAGCGATCTTGGCCCTGGTGGGAGTGCGACGCACCGGAACCGCGCAACAAAGAGATTCCCGAGGTCGAACAACTCGATCGACTCGGCCTGCTCACCGACGAAGAACTGCGGATGCTCGAGCGCGACATCAGCTGGCCGCCACCGAACGAGTATTCGGCCCACCTGTTTGATCGTCCCTGGTCGTGGTGGCGGTTCAAGTCGCCGGACCTTCGCGAGTGGTCAGTCTCCGAACCTGTACAACTTGTCGAGATGGGCCGCAAACATTTGACAGATCGCGAGTTCGAATTTATCGACACCGGCATCGACTGTAGCGGCTCTAAGCATACGCCTGATGAGTTTTTTACCGACGAAGAAATCCAGTATTTTAACATTCCGTTTCCGGCCGCCGCGTAGTCGGCCGACCAGTTCACTTTTTCGAGGGAGAGACCGATGTTATTTGTCAAACAGAAACCGACCGACCCGACCAGCAAAAAAACTTTTCGCAAGCTGACAGACTTCGACGATTACGTCGAGAGCAAAAACCAACTCGTCGAGTTGACCGAGCAGCGGCGCGAGTTACAAAGCAACGTCGATAACCTGACCGCTGAGATTGGCGAAGGCGATTCTGACAACGAGGGCATTCGAGAGCGGGCCAGCGAAATGCTTGCTGGTGCGACTGCAACCTTGATTGCTCACCCAAAAGCGCGTAGCGAATTGAACACGGCTCGCGAAAAATTGGCGGTCGTCACCGAAGCTATCTCGATGCAATCGGACGCAACCAAAAAGGTCGCGGATACTTGCCGGGGCGAAATGATTCAAGAGCGTCGACCAGCACACGCCGCGATCGTCGGGCGTATGAACGACGCTTTAACCGCGCTCGATCAAGCCATCGCCGACGAACGTTCTTTTCGATCGCAGTCTTCTGACGACGGTCTAAAAGTTTACGATCATATTCCCATGATTCCACTGCCGAGCAATTTCGGCTACCAGCGGGGCACCTCGTGGGAAAACTTCCACCAATGGCGTCTAAAGATGGCGCGTGTTGGTTACCTCAAATACGACGGGAGACGATAAGATGCAAACAGCAACAAAAAACGAAATCGCGTTGAAACAACAGCACCGCCGACTGGTCAAAGATATCAGCGGCGCGCTCGCTCAGCTTGAGGATTCACTTCGGGCTGAGAAAAACTTCAGAGCTGAATTGCATCGGAATGACTCGGCGTTTGAGGCGACTATTCCGCCGCTGAAATTCATTATTCAGCTTTGCAAAAAAGAATCGTGCAAAGAATACGATTTCATTACTAAGTGGCGTCAAGATGTGACGGCGCGTGGCTTGCCGGAAGAAGGGAAATAACATGACCGCTACCAAAACGGAACAAGCGACGGCCTATCACGAAAGCGGGCACGCGGTTGCCGCTTACGTGATGGGCCTACATCCGGAATGGGTTTCGATCGAGCCGACCGCCGACGCGCGAGGCATGGCGTTCGCGTCGGGCAGCGATGCTCGAGCGCAAGCCACCTACGCCTTCGCCGGTCCATTGTCGGACAAAAAGTTTTGGGGCTCTACTCCTGTCAACGAGCAATCTGCGGGCTACGGCGGGGACTTCGATTATGTCGAAGCACATCTTTCCACGATTCATCCGCATTTGAAAGGCTCGCGTGATCGCGGCGAATTGCTCACCGATCCTATCGTTGTCGAAGTCATCGGCGAAGCTGGCGACCTCGTGCGTCGCAACTGGCCGGCTATTCAATCGCTGGCGAACCGATTGATAGCCCAACGCACAATCAGCGGGCCGGAGCTGCGGTCGCGACTAGCGGTCCTATGCCGACCGCATGAGAGCAATGCGCAAACAATCGATCGATTGCGCAAGGATGTCGCCGAGTTGCACGCAAAATACGGCGAAAAGAAAGCGTGGCGAACGGTTCGAGCGGCCGGCGAAGCGGAGTTATTTCTCTACGACGAAATCGGCGGCTTCGGCGTAACCGCGAAAGAGTTTGCCGGTCAATTGGCCGACTTGGGCGACGTGTCTGAAATCGTGTTGCGCCTCAACAGCCCGGGCGGCGATGCTTGGGATGGCGTGGCAATGTTCAACAGTCTCGTGTCGCATCCGGCGCGCGTCATCGTGCGAGTCGATGGTCTAGCGGCTTCCGCTGCGTCGCTTGTCGCGATGGCGGGCGACCGGATTGAGATGGCGGACAATTCGTTTTTGATGGTCCATTCGCCATGGCTCTTGACCGCTGGCAACGCGCGAGAGTTACGAACGTCCGCCGACTTACTCGACGAACTCACTTTGAGCTACGTCGCCACATACAGCAACCGTCGCGGGCTCGACAAGGGAGTCGTGGCCGATCTGTTATGGGATGAAACTTGGCTTAGCGCCGCCGAGGCCGTGGAGGCTGGCTTTGCCGACGAGGTTATTGCGATACCGGCGGTCGCCGCCAGCGTGGCGAAGGGACGCTATCAGCACACGCCGGCAAGTTTGCTCGGTGCCGAGCGTTTCAAACGGCCAACACTTACACCGCGACGCGACGCGGCCGGGAATCGGTTGCGTCAGCTGCAACTCGAGCGCGTTGCAGCTTAACTAATCGAAGGAGAGAAAATGAACCGTTTACCAAGTGAAATTCAAGTGATGCAAGGTCACGCCTTTATCATGGACGTGCTCACCAGGAACAAAACGCCAGTTCGATCGATCGCTGAAATGGAAGAGATCGTCGTCGAGCATGCCGAACTAATGGGACGTCCACCGGCCAAGAGTATCACGCACGCCAAACCGGTCAGCGCTGCACTTGCGGCCAAGCGACGGCTCGGGCGTCGAACGTGGGAAGCAATTGGACAAAAAGCGGCGTTCGCAAATAACTAGATAACTAAGGGGGCAGCGTGATTGTCCACCCCTCCACCAATCGACCCGACGCCACGCCGAATCAAAATCGAGTGTGCGCGGATTCGCAAGCGATGGAGCCCGCACGATTTTTGGATTCGCTCGAACGGCAGAGATGGCGAGCCGCGAGACAGCTTGAAGAGATCCAAAATGGGTTCGACCAATTGAATCATCGGTAACTATCGCAGGCAGTCTGCGGGAGGTGACAATAGGCTTGTCAAAGTCCATCCAAAAGATTCTCGGCGCCACGACGCTTGGCACGCTTAATGTCCTGTTGATCTACAAAATCAGAAACCGTAAAGCCACCAAGCACCCTTAATCGATTGCTTTCTCCCTGCGACAAGCCACCTTTTTTTGCCTTCTCGACCAGCCTCTTTAATTCGAAAAACTCATCTTTACTTAATTGACCAAGCCTTAGGTATGTAGATACCACTTTGACGTCTGGCACCTTTTGCAA
>CAUYYY010000198.1:0-4644 GCA_963577165.1 Planctomycetota bacterium
ACCGGGGCCTTCGCTTAGGCTCCTTCCCCGGCACCCTGCTGATAAACTGGGTAATGTAAAACGGGGCAAAATGGACTTCCTTTGCCGGTTCTGCCGGTTTTAACGGATTTGCCAAAGATCGGGCCCTTTTCCGGCCGACGAATAGACCTCGGAGAAGTATTAACGCACAGAGTCCATCGGTCGGCGGGTTGGCCCGACGATTTTACGTCAGTCCGGCACCGCCGGTCTATGTCAGTCAAAATCGAGCGGGTCAGTTGCCTTAACTACAGCAGATAATACGAAATACCGAGGTCGTGATCATTGGGTTTTCGCCGGGAAAAACCAGTAACCGCTGACCTCATGTCCGTGCGACTCGCACTAGGGGAACGCCATGAAGGTCCAATTCAACCAACTTAGCCTGCTGATGGCGATGATGCTCGTGTTGGCTGGCTGCAAGACATTGAACTCGCGCCGGCCCATCGGCCCGCACAATCTGCCACCGACTCAGATGATGATGCATCCGGGGCCGGGCGTCGGCGGTCCGGGACCGGGTGTGATGATGCGGGCGGCGAGCCCAACGATTCCGATCGGCGGCGAGGGCATGAGCACACAGGGGCCCAGCTCGCAGATCGCCTTCATCGGTCCGGACAGTATGACCGTGAGCTGGGACATCGACGCCCATGGGGCTTTCGACTCGGAGCCGGTTGTTTGTCCCGGTCGGCAAAATTTTCCGCAGGGGGCGATCTACCGATTGAAACTGACCAATATTCCCGGCCGGGCAGGCACAGAACTTTATCCGACGTTGGAAATCGGCCCGGCCACACCGCGAACCGACGCCTATCTGGCCCACACGCCGATCCCGATCCAGTTCACCGAAGAAGATTTCGACCAGGTGCAAAGCGGCAACTATGTCACCAAGGTCATCTACTTGCCCGATCCCGAGTTCCAGGACCTGGCGCTCTCGGGCGTCGAGACGCTCGTCAGCACACGGCTCGACCCGGGCGTCGATCCGATCGTCGAAGCCGATCGCCGCGGGTCGATTCTGGCCATCGTGCGGCTGGGCAACAAAGATCTTGAGCTGCCATCGACCGGGGGTATCTCGGGAGAGATTATCCCTGCAGCATACCACGACACAGCTGCCGTGGGCGGTGGTCCGCGAGGCGTGCCCACGTCGGCCTTCGCGCCGGTGGCGAGTCCGCCGCACTTTGTTTCCGGTGTCACCGGACCGCAGTGGGGCATGCCGATGAGCGGCACACCGATTGGTCTGCCCGGTCCGCCGCACGTGCCGCTGGGTGTTCCGGCTGGACTGCAAAAACATGTCGTCAAGAACCACACACGCATGCGCATGCCTGAGCCGACGGAAAAGATGAAAATCGACGTGCGGCAGCGGCCAGGCTTCAGTTATCCGAAGCCGGTTAGCCACGTCTCGATCGTTGAGCGAGTCCGCGCACCGTTCGGCCTGCTGTGGAACCCACTGGCCAACAAGCGAAAAACGGTAGTGCCCGATTACGAATATGCTCATTAGGAAAACTGGTTCCCAAGCTCTGCTTGGGAACCGACGTCCTCGAAGCTCTGCTTCGCAACCGTGCCAGAACGGCGAGAACGAGGTAAAGGCTTTGAAGCGGAGCTTCCAGAAAGTGCGTTGCCAAGCAGAGCTTGGCAACGAGTGAAAGAGACCCTCGACTCTCCTGCTTTTTGACTGAAAAAATATCCCATGACAGCGGTCCGCCTACTTCTCCGTCGGGGACTTCACCCGACACGAGTCGTGGGCAAATGGCTTTGTCCGTGCGTGGTTTGTCTGGTCGCGTCGAGCGTGCTCGCCGCGCCAGGTCGGACCGTGCATCGGCAATTCTCGAGCGCGATGCCACCGGGAGCGATTGGCAACCTGCGACTCGGAAGAGGCGGACCGGTGTCCGGATATTTTCAGAGAGTTGAAATCCGCGCCCCGAATGGTGCGCAAGTGGAAACGGTCGTCGCTGGCCGATTTGACGATGCCGCCGAAATCGTTCGAGCCGGCATGTTGATCGGGCCGGTCTATCAGCTGCGGATAACGCACATCGCCAACCAAGAGGGAAGTGAGCTGTATCCGACGATCGAGATCATCGATCGACTCTATCCACCAGAGAGCGAAGCGGAGCGTTTCGCAATTCCGATTCATCTTACCCAGGACGAACTCGATCTGGCCCTGAGTGGCCGGTTCGTCACGCGGGTCATTTATCTGGAAGATCCGGACCTGGCGGTCGACGTGACTACCGACACCTCCACCAACCGATGGTTCGACGCGCCGGCGGGCCACGATCCGCTGGAAGTCGCCGATCAACTGGGCCGACCGGTCGCTATACTGCGAATTGGGTCTCGCGTGCCCGAAGGCCCCGAGCCGAACGCACCGTTTGTTTACGACTTGCCACCGGTCGTACGGTGACGACTGACATGGACCGATCTCAGGAAAACACAAGAAAGTCACGTGGTTCGCGGGCCTGGGCGCTGGGGCTCTGTCTCTGTGCGACGCTGCTGATCTGCTCTTGTCGCGGCCTGCCGACGAGTTCATCGTTGGGCGGCGCCTCGTCAATTCAAGCTAGCAGGGGCTCGGTTGCTGGCAATCGAGACACGCTACCAGCCGAGGCCTGGTCCGGTCCGCCACACTTCGAGGGCGATGCCTGGCGTCCGCCCGGCATTGCCGGACCGTGGCCACGCGATGAATATCTGCACGACGGGGGCGATTCGGGCCGGCCGGCTGCCGTGGCGGCGGATTGGACGGTCACCGGACTGGAGCAGAACGACACGATCGCGCACTTCGATACGATCGATGGCCGCACGATCGTCGAGCAGAGCAATCGTGTCTATCTCTACGCGCCAAGGTTCGGTTCGGTACGCCGCGTTCATGGTGTGGCCGCCAGCCGAAGTCGCGATGTGGTGGGCTCAGCCGACAGCGAACTGCGACTGGAACAACATGACGATTTACAAATCGCTACAAACTCACATACTCAACAGCAACTGATCGGCGATGTCGGTGTTCGTGGCAGCAGTGTCTACCGCGACCGACTACAAGGCGGCGATCTCAACTCGCTGCGAAAGGTCGCTGGGATGCGAAACGCCCTGTTGCCGTTTGAAGATTTTCAGATCATTCATGCTGGCCGTTACGACCAACTTGAAAAGGTACGGCTGGAGGAGGCCATCGAGGCAGCTCGCACCTGGTCTCATGATGCGGCTGTCCAGATTTTTCTGGACGAGCGACGGGCGATCACCGACACGAAAGACGAGCGGCTTCAATCGATCTATCGGACGGACGAGCCGAACCATCCGAAGCTGCGGCTTGTTAAAGTCGCGTCGACCGAATCGGTCTTGCCGGGCGATATGGTTGATTTCACAATACGTTTCGATAACGTCGGTGATCGGGTGATTGGCAACGTAACGATCCTGGACAACCTCTCGACACGTCTGGAGTTTGTGTCCTCGACAGACGAGTGTTCGCTGAAGGCCGATTTCGTCACCGAGCCGAATCCGGGCGGTTCACTGGTTGTTCGGTGGGAAATCACCGACCCGCTGCCGCCAGGCCAAGGCGGAGTGATTCGCTTCCGCTGCCGCGTGCGGTAAGGGCAGTACCGCTGGTCCAACGGCCGGGTGGCACTGCTGGCTTGCCCAGCAGTGTTGGCAGAGCATGATTTCACTCTTCAACTCTTCAACTCTCACACTTTTCAACTTGTGTCACCGATGGCCAAAGCAACGATCTACCATAATCCACGATGCACCAAGAGTCGCCAAACACTGTCGCTGCTGAAGGAGAACGGCGTCGAGCCGGTGGTCGTCGAGTATCTTCAAGACCCGCCCGACGAGGCAGCGCTACGGCGACTGCTCAAACAGCTCGGCATGAAGCCACGCGAGTTGATTCGCCAGAAAGAATATCGCCAGCTTCAACTGTCGGCCACCGAGGATCCGAGCGAGCTTATTCGCCGGATGGCCGCGAATCCGCAGATCATTGAGCGTCCGATCGTCGTGGTCGGCGGCCAGGCACGCCTCGGCCGACCGTCGGAAAACGTGCTGGACATCTTATAGCTGAGAGCGGAGAGCAAAGGGCTGCCTACCGGACTTTGCTCAACTTCTCTTGACGTTAGGGTGTCGCTTGATTTAGAGTGCGCCCCCCTGCCCTGCCCCACTTATGCACGCGCTGTCACTATGAATCAGCTAGACGCCGAATTGTTTCAGTGCCCGGGCGAGTCGCATCCGATCAGCGCGGCCGTTCATTACAGCCGGCTGTCGGCTTTCTATCCGGCGTGCCGAGACTGTTCGTTTCACGATTCCACCGGTACGCTTCCGAAGCACGTAGTTCGGCAACTCGTACAAACCTGGCAACGGACGCCCGCGGCCGAACTATGGAACTCGGAAGGATTGGCCGGCGTCCACCTGAACGTCTTGAGCCCGTCGATCGCGCGCCGCGCAGCCTATGCCTTCGGCGTACACGTGCACCAGACGGCCGAATCATCGACAACGATTGTCATCGCGCACGACGGTCGGCCGCTGGCAGCCGAATTGATCGAGGCAGTCAGCGAAGGCGTCCGCCATGCGGGCTGCGATGTCGTCGACATGGGCAGCGCGACGGCTGGCAGCTTGACGTTCGCCATCAAACATTGGGAAGCGGGTGGCGGCTTGTTTATCGGCAACACGCTC
>CAUYYY010000199.1:0-4586 GCA_963577165.1 Planctomycetota bacterium
CGGGGACAAACTGAAAAATCGAGAACTGGAAAACCAGCGAGCCGAATCTCGGCTACGCAGCAAAATCCTTAACCGTTTCACCCACCTCGGGCTGCCGCAGTTCGAGTGGAGTTAGTCAACAAGGCCACTAGCTACTATCAACCGCCAGCAGCGGTGGATCCGCTGGTTGCGAAAGTCGGCCGGGACCGTCTGCCGGCTGATCTCGCGAAAGGTCACACCGCCGATCGACTGCTGCTCGAAACGAAAGCGGCGAAAGTTGCTTGAGAAATAGATCACGCCGCCCGCGCTCATCCGGGCAATCACTGCCCCGAGCAGCCGCACATGGTCGCGCTGCACATCCCAGTCGACGTCCGTCTGCTTGCTGTTGGAAAAGGTCGGCGGGTCGACGACCGCCAGATCGAACAGCGGCTCGGCCGGCAGTTGTTCCACAAACAGCAGCGCGTCTTGCCGAACAAACGTATGCTGCGGACCGTCCAGCTCGTTGAGCGCCATGTTCTCCGCGGCCCAGTCGAGATAGTTCTGCGAAGCGTCGACCGTCGTGGTCGACTCGGTCCCGCCCGCGGCCGCATAGACGCTAAACGAGCCAGTATATCCGAACAGGTTGAGCATCCGCCGGCCGGCCGCCTCGCGACGAACCATGGCCCGCGTCTCGCGATGGTCAAGAAACAAACCGGTGTCGACGTAGTCGGTCAGGTTCACCAGAAACTTCAGGCCGCCCTCATGCACCTCGTGGCGTTCCTGCCGGTCGGCCTTCTTTACATATTGCAGCTTGTCTTTGGGTCGCTGCCGGCTCTTGAGCGCGACACGATGGATCGGTACGTCGAGCACCCGGGCCGCCGTCTTCTGCATGAGCGCCAACCAAGCCGCATGTTGGCCCAGATCGCGATCGTGGGGCCGCTCGTACTCGGTAATGTGCAGCGCATCTTCGTACCGGTCAACCACCAGCGGAATCTCGGGAATGTCCCGTTCGTACAGTCGGTAACAGGTGATCCCCCGCGCCGTCGGCCATCGCCGCAAGTGTCGGGCACGTTTGCGCAGCCGGCTCTCGAACAGCGCAGCCTGCGAATGCGCTTTTTCATCGAGTCCACCAAAAACAGGCCCGCCAAAGACGGGCGTCGCGCTTGTCGGTTGCTGCGCATCGCTGGGTTGTTGCGCATCGCTTAGTTGGTGTGATTCCCCTTCGCTCGTTTGGCGCTTCTTCGGCGGCCGTGGACCGAGAAACTGATAGTACGTACATTCGATCCGCCCGTTGTACAGTTTGCGTCGCCAGGTGGCCGGGCGCTGCACGACCCGTTCGAAGTCGGGCATGGCCGTAAGCACGAAGTGCGACCAGGTCGGCAGCCGCTGCAAGACGGCCGGCAGCCGCTCGTAAAGCTGCTGCACCTGACGATCGTCTTGCATTCGCAGACCATAGGGCGGGTTGGCGATCACACAACCATACTCACGCTTGCTGCGTAGCTCCTCGAACGGCTTCTGTTGAAAGTGAACCTGTTCGGCCACGCCTGCCCGCTCCGCATGGTAGCGAGCCAAGGAGAGCACCTCGCCGTCAATGTCGGTGCCGATGATCTGCAGCGGCGTATCGCGACGAATCAGTTCCTCCGCTTCCGAGAGCGCTCGCTGCCAATGGTCGGCGCCGATCTGCGGCCACTGTTGGGCCGCGAACGTGCGCCGCAATCCGGGCGCGATGTTCAAGCCGATCAGCGCCGCCTCGATCGGCAACGTGCCGCTGCCGCAAAACGGATCGATCAGCGGCCGGTCTGGCTTCCAAACGCTCAGCTCGATCAGTGCCGCCGCCAACGTTTCTTTCAGCGGAGCGTCGCCAACCAGGCGTCGATAGCCTCGCTTGTGCAGGCTCGGTCCGGTGGAGTCGATGGTGAGCGTGGCCCGGTCGCCGAGCAGCGCCACCTCGACCGACACCTTGGCACCTGTCTCGGGCAGTACGTCGGTGTGGTGCGCCCGTTTCAGCCGCTCGACGATGGCCCGCTTCACGCTGCGCTGGACGGCCGGCACGCTAGTCAACTGCGACGTGCGACTCTTGCCACTAACCGGGAAACAACCGTCCGCAGCGATCCACGCTTCCCAGGGCAGCGTCTGCGTGCCGTCGAACAACTGATCGAAGTCGGCGGCGGCGATCGTGCCGATCTCGACCAACACCCGATCGGCACAGCGCAGCCAGAGATTCGCTCGGCAGAGCGCCGACACGTCGCCAGCGAACGCCACCCGGCCCGGCTGCATCACGGCGCCTTCGTAGCCAAGCGCGTGCAGCTCGCGCTTAACCAGCGCTTCGAGCCCAAACGCACAGGCGGCGATAAACGTGTGTTGGGACATGGGGTGATTGTTCGTTGTTGGTTGATAGACTGGCCGCGAACATTTTAGCCCAGGTCGCCAGACCGGGTAAACCTACCGTGAGCCGCTGGTCGCCAAACTCAAGCAGGCAACGCCATAAAAGATATGAAATATAAGCACGACTCGCAAGCGAGTGAGTCAGAGCCCCAGGTAGGCCGAAACAAGCGGCAGCGCAGTTCCGGCATCAAGCTTTGTGGCCTCAAGGGCCTCTCTTCGAAAGCCCAGGGCGCAGCCCTAGGTATTCGGCAAACCTAAGCAGGCAAGCCCTGAAAGGGCTCGCTAAACAAATCCTTGCCAGGCGCCGAGCGCACCCCTTCAGGGCTCGGTGGTATTCCCATATCGATTCCCAGGGCTGCGCCCTGGGCTGTCATATTTCGGCCCTTCAGGCCGATCATGGTTTATGCTGTCATCTGTTTTGGTGTTAGAACCATCGGACCGCGTCCAAACGAAAACCACTTTCCATAAGTTGCTCCCCCGGTGTATAATACGCCAACCGTTAGTGAATCCAATGTCGTCTCATACATTGTTGAGCGAGCCATTCGGGGCAAATGAATGTGGTCGAATCATTAGCAAACCTGTTGGTGTGGCTTCTCTTCGTCGGCTTCTTGGCCCAGCTTCAATACGCTTCCGATCCGCCGATGGAATATTTTGTCTTCGTCGGCTACCTATCGATGCTTTTATTGCCATACGGTGCATACATTGCTGGAAAACAGTGGTACAACGGCCCCCTTTTTTTGATCTATGGGGCGCTCGGAATAATGACGTTGGTTCCGGGATTTCTTTCAGTAAATCGCCTGGGCATAAGATACGAACACGACACTTCAACGCCAATGAGTGACTTTATCGCGTGGACAGTCGGCTCACTGTTCATGGCCATTGTTTGCCGCTGCATGGGAAAGGCGGGCAAGGATTCACACCAAACTGCGACGACCCAAGAAGATTCAGCCAGATGGGTGACTTACTCGTTAATACAGCTGCCCAGGGACGATTAAACGTGACCAGTCTAATATTGGCAAGACAGAACGCCATCATTGGACCGGTCCTCGTTTTCAGTCCTTTCCAAATATGCCGAAGGCATAAAAAACCAGTATCCATCAACACGGTTGACGAGACTTGAACGGCAATGATGGGTGCTTTGATGGGAGGACATTTCAGTTTTCCAGGCCCGGAAGCTAACGCATCCGGCTCGCCGTACACTCCCCCTGCTTCCTGACCCTTGACCCTCGTCTCTTGACCCTCCCTACTGATCGGCCATCGCCAGTCGCTCGGAGATCGGCGGATGGCTGTGGAACAAGGCCACCTCGAGCCAGTGCGGGGCCGGGTCGTCTTTGTTCAGTCGGGCCAGCTTGCGAAACGCGCCGCGATATGCTTCCCGGTCGCCGGTCCGCTCCAGCGCGTAGCGGTCGCACTGTCGCTCATAGCGGCGGCTGATCGCGTTTTGCACCGGCTCGAGCAACAGCGAGAACACATTGATCGCCAGCATCAGCAGCGGCAGCATCACGATCGGCATGGCCTGATGATTGGTCCAGCCGTCGCTGTGGACAAACACCTGATCACACAGCCAAAACCCGGCCGCGCTAAACACCACACCGGCGAGAATCATCTTACGGATGTGTCGATAGACATGATGCCCGATCTCGTGGGCAAAGATGACTTCGATTTCCTCGGGCGTGAAGTTTTCGAGCACCGTGTCGCCCATCAGTACCCGTCGCGTGCGTCCCATGCCGGCCAACATGGCGTTGGCCTTGCTCGTCTCGGCGCTCAAGTCCATGCGATAGACACCCTCGATGGTCAGGCCGGTCCCTTCGGACAACCGGCTCATGCGATGTTCCAACTGCTCGTCGTCGATTCGCTCGATGTTATAAAACAACGGCATAATCAAAACGGGCGTGAGTTGGCCCAGTACGATACTGACGAGAAAGAACGCGACGGCGGCGACCAGCCACCAGAGAGAGCCGACTGTCCAAATCAACCAGAACAGGCCGACGAACATTCCCAGCCCAAACAGGACGGCCAGCGACATCCGCTTTATGTAACGTCCTAGCCAGGGGCCGAACGTCAAATTGCTCAGCCCAAACCGATGCTCCAAAACGTGTCCGCGGTAATAGGAGAGCGGCAACGAAATGGCGATGTGCAAGCCGATGGTGATGAGAAACAGCGCGGCCAGCCGGAGCGTGGGGCTGTGGGCAAGTGTTGTGAATCCGCCCAGCCAGCGATCGACCGGTGCCGCCAACACGAAG
>CAUYYY010000200.1:0-4586 GCA_963577165.1 Planctomycetota bacterium
CCCGAAACCTTCAAGCTCTGGCGGCATCGACTGGTCCCGAGCGATCCGCTCTTCGAGCATCTTGACATACTTCGGCGCCGATTGGTTGGCATAGTACTGTTCGAGGGCCTTGACCATCGGAACTTGTAAAAAGGTCACAATGTCCTTGCCAAAGAACAATCCGATTAGGAACCCAACAATCAGTGAAAGCAAAGCCTTGAGCAGCGCCGACCGCAGCTCGTCTAAGTGCTCGCCGAAGGTCATCTTACTACCTTCAAACAGATCGTGGTCGGCGGGCTGTACCATTTTGGATTATCGTAAATAAATCAGCAGTTGTTGCGCGGGTGGGATGCCTCGATAATAACAACGCTAGGTCGGTCGAACAACTCTCACCAGCAGAAGCCGCACTGCTTGTCAGATCCCTTCCCATACACAAAAATGCGTAGCCATGCACACGCTCCGATTTCAGCCCATCTTTCGTCGCTACCTGTGGGGCGGCCGTCGACTGGCAACCGAGCTAGGGCGGCCTATTGGCGACGGAGACGACTACGCCGAAAGCTGGGAAATCGTCGACCATGGCGTCGACCAGAGCACGGTTCTCGCCGGGCCATTGGCCGGCCGGACGCTTCATGAACTTGTCGAACGGCACGGCGCCGACCTGTTCGGACAGCACCATCCCCAGCAGCAATTTCCACTGCTCTTCAAATTTCTCGATGCGCAGCGCAATCTTTCGTTGCAAGTCCATCCGAATGACGAACTGGCTCGCCGGCTCGATCCGTCCGACCTCGGCAAAACCGAAGCTTGGGTAATCTTGGATCGGCGGCCCGGTTCGAAAATCTACGCCGGACTCAAATGGGGCTTCGACCGTCCGGCGCTCGAGCGCGAGATTGCCCGCGATACGGTCGAACTCTGTCTCCACGCCTTCGAACCCGAGATTGGCGACTGTGTTCTTCTACCGGCCGGAACGATTCACGCCATCGGTGAGGGCTTGCTGGTCGCCGAAATTCAGCAGGCCAGCGACACGACCTATCGCGTGTATGACTGGAACCGCCTCGGGCCGGACGGCAAACTGCGAGAGCTTCACATCGACGCGGCGCTCGAGGCAATCGATTTCGATCAAGGTCCGATCTCTGCCCAGATGGCCCGGCCCGGCGATGCGCCCCACATTCAAAATCTAGTGTCGTGCGACAAGTTTGTCCTCGATCGATGGCAGCTCGATGGCCCGCAATCGGTCGGCGGCGACAATCGCTTTCACATCTTCTCGGTACTCGAAGGTGCGGTGGCCGTGGCTGACGATCCGACTGCGCAGCCGCTTGGTAAAGGGGAGACCGCGCTGCTGCCCGCGGTGCTCGGCCGAGTCGAAATCGTCCCCCAGGACCAGGCGATTCTGCTCGATATTTATCTGCCAGCAGTGCCAGCAGAGAGCTAGAACCATCGTACCAGCACCCCGGCTGCTCGAGACAGATCCGTGTGCTGGAGAGTCGCTGAAAAGCAGCCGGGGTGCTTTTCAGATTTCCCTGCCAAATCGGTCTTTTCGCCACATCTTGACAGCCGCAACTGATGTAAGCCGCATCACTTGCACTCGCGTCAAGCGTCCATGCTAGCACCGCCGATGAGACCTGAAGTCGCTTGGCGGTGCGAATTCGTTTTCACCTTTCCCCCATACGAAACCATACATATAATCCGCCGCTCTCTTTTTCTCGCTCAACTCGTCAGGGACTCGTCATGTCACGCATTGTCTATCTCGTTCCGATCGCGGTCCTGACATTGAGTCTTTCAGGCTGCGGTAATCTTCAATGGCCACGGATGCGGGAACCCGGCCCGGCACATTATCAGCAGTACCAAGCGACCGTGTACGATCCTTATCCTCAGGGTGACATCGGTCCGCCAGTCGTCGGCGGTCGCCCGCGCGGATATCAGAACCCCTATCCTCAAACTGAGCGGCTCCGTTTTAATCCGTATGCTCGCTAACAGCCCGTTCGTAGTGACCGCATTTATGCGGTCCAGAGCGAGTCAGCAAATATGGGACCCGATGAATCGGGGCACTACAAACCCCCTTCGGCGAATGTTGACCACGGCGGCCCTGTAAGTCACGGGCCGCGTCGGGTAAGATGGGTAGGAACATGTCTACCAAATCTTTGGCCTGCCACTCATTTTTGGTCTTCGCCCATGTCACGTCCTACGCCCACCTCACGTCCTAAACGCACGTCACGCCCTAAGCCCACCTCACGTCCTAAACGCACGTCACGCCCTAAACACAGTCCCCGCCGCCGCACTGCTGCCTCGCCACGCCAGGCGCCGGAAGATCATGTGTCGGAAGATGCCGCCGAGCGACTGCAAAAGGTACTGGCCGCCGCTGGCATCGGCAGCCGCAGAAAGTGTGAGCAACTGATCACCGAGGGTCGCGTCGAAGTCGATCGGCAGGTCGTTGTGCAACTCGGCACAAAAGTCGACCCGCTACGGCAGAAAATCCTCGTCGATGGCGAGCCACTTGCGAAGCCAAAGCTCAGCTATTTTGCGGTGAACAAACCGACGGGCGTGGTCTCGACCAATTGCGATCCGGCCGGTCGGCCCCGCGTGACCGACCTGGTGCCGCCGGGCGCCGGTCGCTTGTTCAACGTCGGCCGGCTCGACATGTCCAGCGAGGGCCTGATCCTGCTGACCAACGATGGCCAACTGGCCAACCAACTCACCCATCCGCGCTACGGTGTCGAAAAAACCTATCATGTCGAGGTCGCGGGCCACCCAGAGCGAACCGTGCTGGCCAAGCTCCGCGATGGCGTCTACTTGGCCGAGGGATTGGCGCGCGTCGTGGGGATCCGTATCAAGAGCCGTCGAAAGAATAGTACGATCCTGGAAATGGTGCTCGACGAGGGTCGCAACCGCGAGATACGCCGTGTGCTGGCCCGTGTCGGTCATAAGGTTTTGCGATTGATTCGCATCGCCATCGGGCCCGTTCGCCTGGGCGAAATGCCTCCTGGCGCGTATCGCCCGTTGACTCGGGACGAAGTTCGCGCGCTTCGTAAAGCAGCCGCCGGGCAGGGCAGGGCGCTGCGTACGAACCGCACCGCCAAACGACCGCAGCGCGGTGCCACGACATCCCATCCGAAGCACCGCGTCCGGTGAGGATCAGCCGACAAATATGGAAGCACCCCGGCTGCTCCTTCACGACAGATTCTGTGGCCTATTCCTCAGCAGCCGGGGTGCTGAGATGGTGCCTGTCCCCCTTTTTCAGCCGGTGAGCAAACTGTTGTGAGCAATCCGCCAAGCAATTCAACCGGCGCTGCCGTCGAAAACCCGCTCGATGCCGCCCACTATGCCGATCGGGCCGTCGCCCGGCGGGTCGAAGTGGTGGAAAACGTCCGACTTGCTCGCGATACATACCGCCTGCGTATCCACTGTGGCGAGATTGCCCGCCGCATCGTCCCGGGCCAGTTTGTCATGTTGCGGCTAGCCGACCAAAACAATCCGCTGCTCGGCCGTCCCCTGGCGCTCTACGACACGGTGCTTGACGACAGCGGAGCGGCCATCGGGCTCGACCTGGTCTATTTGATCCTGGGCAAGATGACCACCAAGCTGGCGACCTACGCGCCGGGCCAGCCGCTGGAAATTTGGGGACCGCTTGGCAATGGTTTTCCCACGCGAGCGTGTGACCATTTGATCCTGGTCGCCGGCGGAATCGGGCAGGCGCCATTCGTGGCCGTGGCTCGCGAGGCAACTGGCGGCCGCCAATATGGTGAACCGGTGAGGACCATGCCCAGAGCGAAGCGGGTGACACTTTGCTACGGCGTTCGTTCGGGCGACTTGGCCGCCGGGATATCCGATTTCGAAGATGCCGGCGTCACGGTACGTATCAGTAGCGACGACGGCACACTCGGTCACCATGGCCTGGTCACCGAGTTGCTCGAACAAGAACTCGCCGCGACGACCGACCGGGTCCGTGTGCTCTGCTGTGGACCCGAACCGATGATGGAGCGCGTCGCCGAGATTTGCAACCGGGCAGGCACCGCCTGCGAAGTGTCGCTCGAAACGCCCATGGCCTGCGGCATCGGGATCTGCTTTAGCTGTGTGGCTCGCGTTCGCCAGGCCGGCGGCGGTTGGGACTACCGGCGGACCTGCGTCGACGGACCGGTCTTCGACGCCGAGAAGCTGGTTTGGTAATTCGTGTGAGTGTTTATGGAGTGTTGGTGGAATGAGTAGATTGTCCTGGCCTTGAGATTCTTGATGCGTGGAGCGAACGCGATGCCGAGCAGACGCGTGGGGTCGAAAACAATCCTTTCCGAGCCTGCGGCCTGAAAGGATTCTCTCACATCACCTGGACCAATTTTAGAGGAGAAGGTCAGTTGAGAACTTTGCACCGCAAACAAGCTTCGGTGTGTTGGTTGTCGAGTTCACGTTTGTTGATCTTGTTCCAGTAATGATATCTCGCGCGGTGCATGGCATTTTCCGAAAGGCTGCCGCGATGAGCCGATCACAGGGCCCAGCCTTTGCGGTACTCTTTCTGGATCAGCGCTTGTGCCTCGGGGGCGTTGGTGACTTGGAGTGATTCGGCATCCCATTCCAACGCTTTGCCGCTTCGGTAGGAGACGGTGCCCAGGAGGACAGCT
>CAUYYY010000201.1:0-4567 GCA_963577165.1 Planctomycetota bacterium
TACTCCTAGCGAACTCTATGTATGTCGACGTAGTCACGCGCCCTGCCTGCCGATGCGCCTTTGACGATCGCTAAATACTCCGACTTCTGCTGACAGATCGCTCGGAGTTTCTCAAACGCAAGCATCTCGGGAGAATAGTGAAATACCTCGACGCCACCGACATCGGTGGATTCTTTTGGATCGCAATACTCGTATTTACTGATGTCAATTTCGAACTTTCTTCTTTGCTCACGTCCTACCACGGTTGCATTATGCCGAAGTGATTCCATGTCAGCGGCGAACTCCTCCATCCGCGTCGATTCGATAATCTTAAACTCGATGTGATAGCCACCCCAAAAGTCTTTAAGTTCTTGGGAAACATGTCTCGGATTTTCTTCTGCCCTTATACCGAATACGTTGAGATTATTCGCATTGAAAACAGATGTAAGTGCTTCTGTAATCTGATTCTTGAGGTCATCAACATTCGAAAACTCATCCGCAATTGAAAAATCAACATCCATCGACGATCGCGTTGAAATGTTCAGCACGATATCCATTAGGTTGCCGCCCTTCAATACAAGGCGACTGCCCAATACAGGCTTCGAGAACATCGCCTGAATTACAAGGCGCTTGATGGTATCGAAGAAATCTTGTTCCATTTCGTCACGGCCTTCATCCCTCATCCTTCCGCCTTCGTCCTTGACGGCGACCACCGGTCGCGGCTTTGTGACTACCCTTCATATTTCTCGATCTCCGGCGGCGGAATCTCGCGCATCAGTCGCTCGATGATGTCTTCGTTGGTCGTTCCCTCGGCCTGGGCTTGGAAATTCGTGCTGATGCGATGCCGCAAAACAGGAATAGCTATTTTTTGCACATCCTCGACTGCCACACTGAAGCGGCCGTCCATCGCCGCCAACGCCTTGCCGCCGTGGATGAGAAATTGCCCGGCCCGCGGACCGGCGCCCCACTCGACCAGATCGCGGATAAACTGGGGCGCCGATGCGTCGCGCGGCCGCGTGCTGCGAACCAGTCGCGATACGTACTGAATGAGATATTCGCTCACCGCCACCGACCCGACTAACTTCTGCAAATTGAGAATGGCCTTTGCCGAGAGCACCGTATGGACTTCTGTCTGTTCGTGCCGCGTCGTGCGAGCGAGGATTTCCACTTCCTCGTCGGCGCTCGGGTAATCGACTTTGATGTTGAACATGAAGCGGTCCAGCTGCGCCTCGGGCAACGGATAGGTACCTTCCTGTTCGATCGGGTTCTGGGTGGCGATCACGAAGAACGGCTCGGGCAAAGAGTAAGTCGTCTGCCCGACCGAAACCTCGCGCTCCTGCATCGCCTGCAACAATGCGGCCTGCGTCTTGGGCGGTGTACGATTGATTTCGTCGGCCAATAAAATGTTGGTGAAGATCGGACCCTCGACAAATCGAAACGCCCGGCGGCCATGCTCGTCTTCGTCCAATACATTGGTGCCGGTGATATCCGAAGGCATCAGATCGGGAGTAAACTGAATCCGCTTGAAGTCGAGATCGAGAATCCGCGACAAGGTGCTGACAATCAGCGTCTTGGCCAGCCCGGGCACACCTTCGAGCAGACAATGTCCTCGGGTAAAGATGGCCGCAAAAATCTGCTCGATGACATCGTCCTGGCCGACAATCACTTTTTGCAGTTCGTCCTGCAAAACCCGGCGATGTTGGCTGAACTCTTGCAGCACATCACCGAGACTTCGTTGTTTGGTGCTCATGGGATTTTTCTAGCCAGATTGGTTGTTTAGCGGCGTCGCTTGCGACGCGCGATTCCAATTATAAGCATTCTACGGGTCGCGCCACCCGACAGCAATGTGAACTGTCCTGCGTTGTCTCGTCAACCGATGAAACGTAAGATATTTGGGGTACTGCTGTAGCCTTATCATTGTCGGAACCAGCCATGGGAATGGGTAGGCACATCGCACTGGCGACAGTCGTGATACTTGTGACGATTGGACGGCCCACCGCGGCCCAACGACTGGCCCAGCAACCGCCGCTTGTGCCACAGCCGGTTGTGGCCGATGCTCGTATTCTGGATGTTAGCGCCGTACAACAGGCCATCGACCGAGGCGTGGACTATTTGCGCCGCGAGCAATCGCCACGCGGTCACTGGAGCGACATGCCCGGTTCGTCGGGTGGCGTGACCGCGCTCTGTACGTTGGCCCTGTTGAACAGTGGTGTGCCGATCGACGACCCGCTCATGCACCGGGCGCTCGACTACCTGCGACGTGTTAATTCGGAACGTACCTATGTCGTTGCGCTTCAGACCATGGTTTTTTGCCGGGCCAGTCCGAAAAAAGACGGCCTGATCATCCGGCGGAACGTCAAGTGGCTCGAGCAAGCGCAGTGTAAGCAGGGCGCGGACAAAGGCGCCTGGTCCTACAAGAGTTCAGCACGTCACGGAGATATTTCGAACTCTCAATTCGCGGTCCTTGCGCTGCATGAAGCTGAGCGAGCAGGATACGCGGTCAGCGACCCCACTTGGCGGCTCGCTCACGCCTATTGGACCAGAACGCAACTGCCCAGCGGTGCCTGGGGCTACAATCAGAGTACGCGAGACGCGTCTGGAAGTCACACGTGTGCCGGCATTGCGGCGCTGGTGATCACCTCGGGCAAGATCAGTGGCGGCGCTGCCAGCGTCGTCGACGGTCGGGTTCAGTGCTGTGGTGCCCAGGAGGAAAACGAGCCTCTCGAGCGCTCTCTGCGATGGCTCGAAGACCATTTCTCGGTCCTCCGCAATCCGGGCGAAGGACCGAGCAGGAATATGTGGCACTACTATTACCTGTATGGTGTGGAACGGGTGGGCCGGATGACTGCCCGCCGGTTTATTGGCAGGCACGATTGGTATCGCGAGGGCGCCCATTTTTTGGTTCATGAGCAAGAACCGATCTCCGGTTTCTGGAAAGGCGCCGGTGTGGCCGAGACTAATGCACACATCGCCACCAGCATGGCGCTACTGTTCCTCTCCAAAGGCCGACGGCCGGTGGTGGCCGCCAAGTTGTGGTATGGACGCACCGACGACTGGAACAACCACCCACACGATCTGGCCAACCTGGCGATCCATACCGAACGACAGTGGAAGCGCGATCTAACGTGGCAGGTCATCGATGCCCGCATGGCCCAAGTCGAGGATCTGTTGCAAGCGCCAGTCTTGTACATGAGCGGTCGTGCTGTGCCCGAGCTGACTCGGCTCGAAAAGCGAAAGCTACGCGACTATCTCGACCGGGGTGGGTTCTTGCTGGCCGAAGCGTGCTGCGACGGCCAATCGTTCGAGCAGGGCTTTCGTCAACTGATCGACGAGATCTTTCCCGAGCCGGAATATCAGTTACGGCTGCTACCGCCCGAGCATCCGATTTGGCACGCCCAGCAGCCGATCGATCCGGACCACGCCAAGCCGCTCTGGGGTGTCGACTACGGCTGCCGCACCAGTGTCGTGTTCTGTGGCGAGGATCTCTCGTGCTACTGGGAGCTGGCTCGCAAGGGTCACGAGGAAACGTATCCCGAGAATGTGCAGCGGCAGATCGATGCGGCGTTGGCCATCGGCGTGAACATCCTTACCTATGCCACCGGCCGCGAGCCGAAATACAAAGATGCCGAGGCCCAATACCAACTCGCCGAGCATCGTCCAGAGCAACACGAACGGATGACGATCCGCCTGGCCAAGCTGCAACACCCGGGCACGTGCAACGCGGCCCCCGGCGCGCTGGCCAATTTGGTCCGCGCGGCCCAGAGCGCAATGGATGTTCCATTGACGAGTGATGATCGTCCGCTCTCGATCACCGACCCCGCTCTCGCGCGCTACCACTTGGTCTTCATGCACGGCCGCAGCAGCTTTCGGTTAACCGCCGCCGAGCGCAAGGCGCTCGCCACGTATCTCAACAACGGGGGCACCTTGCTGGTAGACTCGGTCTGCGCGAGCCGCGCGTTCACCCAATCGTTTCGTCAAGAAATGCAAGCCATCCTACCGGCTCACCCGCTGCGGCCGATTGAAAACACGCATTCATTGTTCACGCCGACCCACGGCGGCTACGATATTACGACGGTCGAGCGTCGCGACCCAAGCAGCAGCGATCCGGGCCGACCGCTCCGGGCCACGACGCGCCGCGTACCTCCGCTGCTCGAAGCGGTCACGCTCGGCGATCGTCTGGCGGTGATCTTTTCGCCCTACGATTTGAGCTGCGCGCTCGAGCGGCACGACGCGCTCGAATGCCAAGGCTACACTCGCCAGGACGCCGCCCGCATCGCTTTGAACGTGCTGTTCTACTCGCTGCAACCGTAGGGGCGGGTGGCGGGGTCGGAGCCTAGGCGACGGCCCCGAAGGTACCCCGAAAATATCTGGTAGCGGTGCCAAGCCCGGGGCTGTCGCCGGAAGCTCCTTCCCCGCCACCCACCGTGGATCTACACGGGCCGGGGGCCCATGCTACGGACAACAACTGCTATCATGGGTTCATGCAATTTTTCTACCGGCTGGCTGCCGATGTCGTGGTGATTGTCCACCTGGTCTATGTGGCCTTCGTGGTGATCGGTCTGGTGGCGATTCTCATCGGCATCGTGCG
>CAUYYY010000202.1:0-4565 GCA_963577165.1 Planctomycetota bacterium
TTGAAACGGCCCTCTCGCCGCTCGAGCGATTCGAAGAGTACCTGCAAACCAAAGGCAAGCGAATCACGCAGCCGCGGCGCCGGATTGTCGAAGAAGTCTTCCGGCAGCACGATCATTTTGACGCTGACCAACTGATGGCCAGCATCGCCAAATCGCCGGGGATCGAAAAGGTTAGCCGGCCCACTGTCTATCGCGCGCTCGAGGTGCTGGTCGAGGCGGGCCTACTACGCAAGATGGGACTGGGTGGTCGGGCCGTTTACGAGCACGACTACGGCTATCCGCAGCACGATCACATGCATTGTCAAGCGTGCAACCAGTTGATCGAATTTCACAGCGATGATATTCAGCGAATCCGAGACGCGGTCGGCCGCCAGCACCAATTTCGGGTCACTGGCCATCTGCTGATTATCAACGGCGTCTGCCGAGACTGCATGCGAAAGCAGCAACGCCAACGCGGCGATCGCCTTGACCGAATCTGACAGCCACTCGGGCCTCCGATCGCTTTCCCTCGGGGCTCGCGAAAAAAGGTGCTTAAATTCGAAGCACGAAATCCGAAATCCAAAACAAATTCAAATCACCAAATTCCGAATGACAAAAACACCTGGGTGCCTGCTCATGCCGTAGAGAAAGGCTCAAACGGATTCGTTTTGGACATTCAAGTTTTTTGAATTTGTTTCGGGTTTCGATATTCAGATTTTGGATTTTAGAATGCAAACATTTGATCAAATTATTTTTTCGCCGATCCTCACACCCAAACTTCCGCTTCGCCGCCCAACGCATCGGGATACTCCTGGCGGATTGGCTCGACCACTTCGGCCAGGAATTCGTCGACCTGCTCGGCGGCACGTCCCGTGAGCCCGGCCGGATCGGTGACGGCTGGCAAATCGATGCCGGCAAACGCCTCGTCCGCAGCGAGCCGAGCGAGCAAATCGTTCTGGCCACCTTCTTCCTTGACGACTCGGGCCGCTGCCTGGCTGTGTTGACGAATCCGCTCGTGCAGCTGCTGCCGATCTCCGCCCGCGGTGACCGCGGCCATCAAAATATTCTCGCTGGCCATAAACGGGATTTCTTGGTCGAGGTGGCTGCGGATCACGTTCGGATAAACGACCAGGCCGTCCGCCACGTTCTGGTAAAGAATCAACAACGCATCGACCGCCAAAAATGCCTGCGGCAAGACCAGCCGTCGATTCGCACTGTCATCGAGCGTGCGTTCCATCCACTGTGTGCTCAGCGTCGCGGTCGCACTCGACTCGAAACTCATCACAAACCGCGCCAGCCCACAAATTCGCTCTGATCGCATCGGGTTCCGTTTATACGCCATTGCCGACGAGCCGATCTGCTGCTCTTCAAACGGCTCTTCAATTTCTTTGCGACTGGCGAGCAGACGCAAGTCGGTCGCCGCCTTATGGGCACCGGCCGCCAAGGAGCCCAGCGCGGAAACCACTTGCACATCGACCTTGCGCGGATAGGTTTGACCGGTGACGGCATACGTTTGATCGAAACCGATCTTCTCGGCAACCAATTGTTCGAGCCGCCGCACCTTCGCCTGGTCACCGTCAAATAGCTGCAAAAAACTGGCCTGCGTGCCGGTCGTCCCCTTTGTGCTCCGTGCTTTGATCGCAGCGAGTCGGTGTTCGATCTCCTCGAGATCCTGCACCAAGTCGTACGCCCACAGACAGGCCCGTTTGCCAACGGTCGTCGGCTGAGCCGGCTGCATGTGCGTGAATCCAAGTGTCGCTGTCGCCCGGTGCTCCGCCGCGAAACGGGCCAGAGAATCGATCACCGCCACCAGTCGATCGCGGACCATCTGCAACGCATCGCGGAGCAAGATTAGATCGGTATTGTCCGTGACAAAGCAACTCGTCGCTCCCAGATGGATGATCGGCCGTGCGGCGGGGCAGACATCACCGTACGCATGGACGTGGGCCATCACATCGTGCCGCAATTCTCGCTCATACCCGGCCGCCACAGAAAAATCGATGTCGTCGATATGCTTTCGCAGCTCGGCAATCTGCTTCTTCGAAATCGGCAACCCCAGCTCGTGCTGAGCTTCGGCCAGCGCCACCCACAGCCGCCGCCACGTGCTGAACTTCCGCTGCGCTCCCCACAGCGCGCTCATCTCGCGCGACGCATAACGGCCGATCAGTGGATTTTCGTAGTCCGTTGTCATATCTTTGTTTCGTGGTCGGGTGGCGGGGTCGGAGCCTAAGCGACGGCCCCGCTATGCACCAGGCATCGGAGCCGTCGCTTAGGCTCCGACCTCGCCACCCAGTCACCACACTCCAATTTACCACACCTAGACAACACGGCAACGCCCAGCTCTCCGCCCCCCGCTCACATGTTCGTCACATCATCCACGGCCGCCGCATTCAACAGCGCATCGAGCGCCACCGCAACACGACCCTTCGTCTCGTCCGACGTGTCGGGCGAAACGTAAATGCGGCAGATGCGACCGCTCAACGGCAACTGGCGGAACAATTGATCGTCGGTCAGCGGTCCAATTTCACCGGTTGCCTCCCGAGACAGAAAGTTTTGACCGGCGGTGGCCGCCTGCGCGTGAGGTCGGTAAATGTGTCGCGGCAGATCGACTCGCATCGGTAGATCGACCATGTCCGAACCCAACTGCTCGCGTACCGCCCGCTCGACCATTTCCGCCCGGCTGAAGATGCTCGTACTCTCGGCCGACCCAGCGGGAAACACCAGGTTCCGCTCGACGGCACTGCGCCACTGCAAATCTCGGTTCAGAAAACGCTGCCAGCGATCGGCCAGCCCGCGCCGCTCGGCGTTGTCGCTCGTGTGCCAAGTGGCCACGTCGACCAGCAGCGACCACTCGGTCAGCCGCCGATACGCATCGCGATTCTCCAGCGGATTGCCGGTGAACAGGTGCGATTTGCTATCGGCGAACAGATCGGCCAGCGTCAAGTCGATGGCCCGCACGGTGCGGTGAAAGTAGATCACGCGAAAAAGTTCACTACGCACCTGCATGAAACGGATCAAAGCATCCAGGCCTCGACGGTGAATCGTCAGCCCCTGCTCGCTGAAGAAACTGTAGTGTAGAAGTCGGTCCAAGTCATACGCCCGGGCGCTGTAGCCAGACATCATCGCGTCGCGCAGCACAAAGTCCATATTGTCGACCGTGTAGATACCGCAAAACAAACTGCGGAGCATCACCAACCAGCGGGGCAGGGCGTCGGTATCGTTTTCTTGTGGTCGCGCGATCAGCGTAGCGATCTGCGCCGGGTCGAGCGCCTCGCCCGCTTCAAGCAGACCGCTGGGCGATCGGCGGATTCCCCGGAGCAGATCGCCCAGATCTTCGCGGATGATCGCCGCACCGAGCGTTTCGTGCGTCAGCCCGTAGTCGGCGAGAAAATGAGCATCGAAAAAATGCCCGAACGGACCGTGGCCGACGTCATGCAGCAGCGCCGCCATCCGCATCAAGCATTCGACATAACCTCGGCTCGGCACGTCCGGGCAGACCTCCGCCAGACTTTCATATAGCGAATCGACCGCGCGGCTGGCCAGGTGCATGGTCCCGAGGACATGCTGAAACCGCGCGTGCTCAGCGGTCGGATAAACCCACCAGGCAGTCTGCAATTGATGAATCTGACGCAGCCGCTGCACCCACGGATGATCGATGATCTGTCGTTCCGTGAGCTCGCTCTCCCGCGCGGCCGTGTTGACAAACGGGATGTACCCGTGAACCGGATCGTGGCTGAGCGCTTCGTGCCGAAAATCCTTCATACGGGCCATTGTCTATATTTTTAGCCCAGGCCGCCAGTCCGGCAAAACTCGCATACGGTACTCTCGACCTTTGACCCTCGACCCTCGACCCTCTCCTGCCGACGAGCAGCCCTGCGGCAAAGCCGATCAGCACAGCAACGAGCAACAGCAGAACGAGGGCACAAATGGCGCCCCGCGACATCGAAAACCGACTACGAACCACCGACGCACCGTCGCCTCGCCGCTCATCACGAATCAACGTCTCGCTTCGCGCGGCGGAGCCGGAGGGTCTGCGATCGAAATCGAATTGGGCGATGGACGAAAAATCGGGCAAACCGTTTTCCGTCGGCTCGGCACTGACCGAAGCCAGCATGGCCGATACGGCCGCCGCTTCGGCCAGCGTGGGAACGGCAACGTCCACAGCGCACTCCGGACACTCGACCCGCTGGCCGGCCTTCTTCGAACCGACTTGCAGCCGACGATTGCACGACGGACATTGGAACTGGATGGGCATGGCACAGTAATTGTACGCCAAACGGCGGATTCTGTCGCGTCTCTGAGACGAGATTCGCTCTCGTGCGAGTCACACCCACATGCAGCGGTTGTGGAACTGGTATTCCAGCGCCGAGGAGTGGTTTTCGTGGAACCGTGGAACACTCGAGTGGAATCTGCTCTAGTGCCCAAGTGACAAGTGCAATAGGATTCAGAGAGAATAGCGGTGCTGTTCGAACCGCGTTTCATCTCGACTCCGGGCAGCGGAGGCGTCATGTGCGAGTCGCACGGACATGAGGTCAGAGTTTGTCTCAGGAAGGAATCGACTGGAAAATGAGAGAATTGGCTTCGAA
>CAUYYY010000203.1:0-4561 GCA_963577165.1 Planctomycetota bacterium
GAGCCGGGCGACGATGAGCAAAGCAACCGATATGCGCGAGCCGCGCGTCTGCTGAAAAACTGGCGCCACGAGGGTGTGTTACAAACTGAGCCCGATCCGGCCATCTATGTCTATCATCAGGCCTTCGACGTCGGCGGCCAAACGCTGACCCGCCGCGGGTTCATGTGCTGTGTGCGGCTCGAACCGTTTGGCCACGGCAAGATCTTTCCGCACGAAGAAACCCACTCGGGCCCCAAGGCGGACCGGCTGAAACTGATCACCGCCTGCAAGGCCAACCTGAGCCAGATTTTTGGTCTCTATCCCGATCCGGAAAACGCCGCCCAGGAGACGCTCGAAGCAGCCGTGGTCGGCAAAACGCCACTCGAAGCGACCGACCATTTGGGCGTCGTCCATCGGATGTGGGCGGTGACCGACGTCGCGGTAATCACGGCCGTGTCGGCATTGATGGGCCCGAAGCCAACGTACATCGCCGACGGACATCACCGTTACGAGACGGCCTGCAATTACCGCGATCAAATCGCTGAGCAGTCGGGCGGACTCTCGACAGAGCATCCGGCCAACTTTGTGCTGATGATGTGTGTCGGCATGAACGACCCGGGCATGGTCGTGCTGCCGACACATCGGCTGCTGCGAGGGTTGCCCGAGATGACCTCGGGCCAGTTAATCGAGAGGCTGGGCGATTGCTTTGCGACCGAGCCGCGTGGCGAAGGGTCGGCGGCCGCCGGCCCGCTGTGGGACGAGATCGAAACCGAGGACAGCCAGGCGTCGCTCGGTCTGTTTACGCACAAGGATCAGCGGTGGGTGCTGGCAAGTCTGACCGACGTCGGGCGGGCCAAGCTGGCCGAGCGAGCCACCGACCGCAACAGCGACTGGCAAGGACTGGGCGTGTCGATCCTGCACCGGCTGGTGATCGAGACGCTGCTCGAGGCGACCGACCTGTCCAAGCCGATGTACGTCCATAATGTGGCCGAGCTGGTGGCTGGGCTCGAACAGGGTGACTCGGCCGGCCGCGATGCGACCGGTCAAATGGGCAGCGGCGGTGCGTTCAACTTGGCCGCACTCGTCATGCCTGCCACGCTCGAGCACATCCGTCTGATCAGCCAACATGGCGAGCGAATGCCCGCCAAGAGCACCTACTTCTATCCGAAGCTGCTGTGCGGACTGGTAATCAATCCGCTGGAGTAGTGTGACCGGGTGTGTCTATAGAAAGCACCCCGACTGCTTTCAGCGACTCTCCGGCACGCGTATCTGTCTCAAGCAGCCGGGGTGCTGGTAGATTGTTTTCCAGCCGTGCTCCCGATCATGCACCAGGCCACGGCCCCGCTAAACTTCTGGTTCCGCTGCTGGCCTTCCACGTGAAACGTATTTTGCGATGTGCGGGGCTTTGGAGGTCTGCGTGTTTCACGTGGAACGTAGCGCCGTGGTAAAATGGCTGTTCCACGTGAAACAAACAATGTTACACGCTCTTGCCGGTTGTTTCACGTGACCGCGAGGTGAGGACGTTTTTTGGCGATATTGTCTATGAGACCGTAGATCCCGCGCGACCTCGCCGTTGGCGAAGCGTCGAGCCACGGTCAGTCGGTGATCAAATATGCCCCCCGCTCGCGCGGCGTACGGGCTTACGTGGAACTCTGTATGGAGGTGCTCGAACGTGTCTAGGGAAAGACGCTTGGGACGAGGTTTGGAAGCACTCTTGGGCCGGACAGCCAACGAGCGGCAGACGGTCACGACGCCGCCGGAGGTTGACATCGAGCGGCCGCGGACGGCGACCGGTCACGAGAGAGTCGAAGGACACATTTGGCTGGGCATTTATGATATTGATCGCAATCCATACCAACCACGCGTCGACTTCGACGATACCGGACTCCAATCCCTGTGCGAGAGCCTCGGCGAGCACGGTATGCTCCAACCGCTGGTGGTCCGACGAGTGGGCGAGCGGTTCGAGCTGATCTCGGGCGAGCGGCGCTGGCGGGCAGCCACGATCGCCGGCTGGGAAAAGGTGCCGGTCCAGCTCCGCGAGGCGGACGATCGGCAAATGGCCGAATGGGCCATCGTCGAGAACGTTCAACGCAAAGACCTGAGCCCGCTGGAAAAAGCGGCCTCGTTCCAGCGGTACCTCGAGCAGTATGGATGTACGCAGGAGGAATTGGCCGGTCGGGTGAAGATCGATCGATCGACCATCGCCAACCTGGTTCGCTTGCTGGAACTGCCCGAGACGGTCAAGGACTCTCTTCGCAAAGGTGCGATCAGCCAAGGCCACGGCCGGGCGCTGCTGCCGCTGGGCGACGAACACGAGCAAGTGGCGTTTTGCCGGCGGATCGAGTCCGAGTCGCTCAGCGTTCGAGCGACCGAGGAGTTGGTTCAAGAGACCATTCGCACGGCAGATGTCGAACCGCTGAGCATCTTCAACTGCGAGACCGACAACCCACCACCGAGTCCTTCGCGAACTCGCAGCGATCACCTGGCGTCCTTAGAGCAGGAGCTTCGCACGGCGCTCGGCACCAAGGTCGAGCTTCGACAGACTCGTCACGGCTCGGGCCGGATCGTGGTCCACTTCAAGAACAACGACGAATTCGAGCGGCTACGCGAGTTGCTGGGCGGACACAGCGAGCAGCAAGCGGTCGGCTAGCAGCACACACTCGGACATCCCGCGCTATCCTAGCCGCAGGCGGAAGCCAGCGGTTGGCACCGCGGAATATGTACGTTTGTATATATACATGATTGCGTAGATTAATCGAACCGAGTACGATGCCGGATGACTGCTTCGAGCGGTCGCAAATATAAAGATTCGGGGCGTGGCGCAGTCTGGCTAGCGCACCTGCTTTGGGAGCAGGGGGTCGGAGGTTCGAATCCTCTCGCCCCGACTATGTTTCACGTGTATGTATTGCAGAGCGAGATAACGGGCCGCGCACCGCTCAAGAGGCGTTCATGTTCCTTTCGAGGCAAATCGCCCTCAAACCGCTCTCGCAACTCTGCCGGCGACTGGCCGTGGCGACCGATGCCGGGCTGGACGATCGAAAGACTTGGCAGCGCGAAGCCGAGCGGGCGCCGGCCTCACTGCAAGGACCGCTGTCAGAAATCAGCGACGGCATCGAGGCGGGCGACAGCCTGACCGATTCGATCTCACGGACCGGATCCTACTTTCCCGGCATGTTCCGCGAAATGGTCGAAGTCGGTGAGAAGACGGGCAGCCTGGCTGCCGTGTTTCGCCAACTGGCAGAGCATTACGAGCATCGGCTGAAGCTCAGCCGCCTGTTCCTGGCCGCCATTGCTTGGCCGATGATCCAACTGGTCGCGGTCGTGGTGATCGTAGGCATACTGATCTTGGTGATGGGCGCGTTGGACAACGATATGCTCGGTTTGGGGCTCACAGGCATGTCGGGCCTGATCATTTACCTGATGATCGTGGGGGGTGTTGCTGCCGGAGCGTGGGCCGTGATCGCTGCGGCCCGACGTGGCGTGTTATGGACACGGCCGTTGCAGACCGGCCTGCTACGGATCCCGGGGATCGGCCGCTGCTTGCAAACGATCGCGCTGGCCCAGATGTCTTGGGTACTACACCTGACGATGAACGTGGCCATCGACGTGCGGCGGGCGTTGACTCTGGCCCTGCGGAGTACCGGCAACGACTACTACCGGCAACACATCGATCAGGTGGTCAGCGATGTGAGCGGCGGCGGCGAGATCCATCGCGCGCTCGAGCGGACGGGCGCTTTTCCAGACGATTTCATCGCTGCCGTCGAGGTCGGAGAGCAGAGCGGACGGCTGACCGAATCAATGGGTCGCCTGTCGAACCAATATGAAGAGCAAGCCCGGCTGGCACTCGGTACGCTGTCGGTAATCGCCGGTTTCGTCGTCTATGGCATGGTGGCGGCGCTGATCATCTTCCTCATCTTTCGCCTGGCCGGTTTCTACGTCGGCACGATCTACGAGGCGCTGGAGTACTGAAGCACTTCATAGCCGCAGGCAATCTGTCATAGCCGCTCGCCGCGGCAAGCGGTTTGCCCCGGGTTCAACCGCCAGCTTCCGCCTGCGGCTAGAAAACCGCCCGCTCAGTTCGCGTTTGACACGCGCCGCGCGTATTATTTTGATTTGAAAGTGTTGTCATGTTGAATACATTTGCCTGTCGCTGAATTGACTCTCAAATTATCGTAAAATAATGTGACTTATTTATACCACAATGGTTACAGTGATTTCCGATGTATCGACTTGCTTCTGGCACACGCTGTGCATCCTCGTTTTACCATGGAAGGCAAGACCGCCACGAACAGCACCGAGAAACCTCAGCACGGGAGAAGCACGATGAAAATTACCACAACACTCGCCGCAGTCGCACTGGCCCTAACCGGCCTATCCCAGAGCGCTCTGGCCGGGCATCCTGAGCCGACGCTTGAGCAGATCGATCGGCTGGCACAGCGGCTTCAACGAGAGGCGCGGGAAACGTGCCGCATCCTCAATACACACTACACCACCGAGATTACGAGGGCTTGACTCGTGCCGGTCAGGAGATCGCCCTGCGAGGACAGCATATTCACGACGACGTCCACGACTCGCATGGCAC
>CAUYYY010000204.1:0-4561 GCA_963577165.1 Planctomycetota bacterium
TTTCTGCCGGCGGCGAGATCATGACCCGGCAGGTCGAAGGCGGCACCGGAGAGGGCAATCAGAACGACCTGACGTTGCACTTCGGTTTGGGTAGTCACAGCGGGTCGGTTGACATCGAGATCCTCTGGCCCGACGGAACCGTTGAAATGTTCGCCGGCATCGGAACCGACCAGGTGATGACCCTACTCCAATCCCCCCATGGAGCCGGAGCGAACGTGGCGTGTCGATGATTCCGGCGACTGGAATGACGGGGCCCACTGGTTTGGGGGAGAGGTCCCGAATGCGAATACCGCCATCGCGATCTTGGGAAATGCGACCACCTCGCCGCAAACGCTGTTCGCCAATGTGCCGGTCACGGTCAAGACCATCCAATTTGGAGATTCTACTGACGGGGGCGTTGTTCAGATGTACGCGATTGCCGGATCGGGCAGTGTCAATTTGGATGCCGACGTCGGAAATGCCACGATCGATGTCATCGATGGTTCGCACCAGTTCCAGACGGTCGTCAACCTCAACACGGCGACCGATGTCTCCGTTGCGGAAGGAGCGTTTTTGTCGTTTAACAATGGTTTGAACCTCAACGGTTTCGTTCTGACCAAGACCGGCAGCGGCACGATGGCGATTAACAATGCCCTGAACACTGGGGGCGGCTCGGTTGTCGTATCCCCCGGTGCGTTGGGTGGCTCGGGCGAGGTCGTTGGCGATCTGACCAACAACGGCGGTACCGTCACGCCAGGCAACAGCCCTGGTGAGCTGGGCATCGCTGGCAACTACTTGCAGACGTCCGGCTCGCTCGAAATCGAGATCAACGGCGCCGAGGCCGGTCAGACCTACGATGTCCTGAGCGTGAATGGCGACCTAACGATCAGCGGCGGTTCGCTTGATATTGGGATGGGCTTCACACCGACACCGGGTGACACCTTTGATGTGTTGGACTTCTCCACGATCGACCTGTTGGGCGCCACGCTCAATCTGGGCATGCCCGGTGCGAACATGGTCTGGGACAGCTCGCAGCTCTCGGTTGACGGGTCGCTCACGGCCTTGTCAGCCCTGCCTGGCGACATGGATGGCGATCTAGCTGTTACGACCGCCGACGCGAGTCTGTTTATTCAGGCACTGGTCAATCGAGCGGCCTACGATGCCAACGGGTTCTTCGTCGTCAGTGCCGATTTCAACGCCGACATGGACGCTAGCAGTACGTTTGACTTGAGTGATTTGGCCCCATTCAACGAGTTGTTTGCGGGCTCGGCCTCGGCGGTACCCGAGCCGTCAACGCTTTCTCTCGCAGTTATTCTTCTCATGGGCATCGCGATTCGACGACGACGGCGTGTGTAGGCGGTGCAGCGACTGTCTCAATACCCATGCCTTTTCCGGGACGTCCCATTTATCCACCCTCGTGAGACATCGCGCTGAGGCTATTTTGCACATCGCCTCGCGCCCTTAGCTCAGACGTTCTCCGATGGTGTGCCGAAACCACAGATTTGGCATTTTTCAGATTAGTCTATCACATGCGAGATTTCGGGGTCAAACCAGCTCCCGTAGACTAGCCAAGCCGAGCGGTTCGCGGCAGGCGAATGGTTCGCCGTATCGGGTACCGATCGTTTTGCCCCAGGTGGCGGCTTCGTCGCGTAGTTGATCAAGAAACGTGGCCGGCTCGGTCGGACGGCCCGAGATGAACTGGCTTTCGTAGCAGCGGATCGCCGCGAGCTTCTGCTCCCACTGATCGCTGATGTCGAGCACAAACGCCGGCTGCGGCGTCAGTCGCAAATGGACGCAGAAATAGTTGTAGATTCGTTTGGGATGATGCGGCTCGCCGGGGATATCGCTCTTGGTCAGCTTCGACCAGAATCGGGCCGCCTCGACCAATTGTGTGGCGGCGACGTGGTCGGGATGAGCATCGGTCCAATAGGGCGCGAACAGCCAGCGAGGTCGTGTGCGGCGAAACACGCCGGCCAGTTGGTGCCGCGCGTCGAGCGTCGCTTCGAGACTGCGGTTGGGCAGGCCAAGGTTCTCTCGCCAGTCGAGACCGAGCGCCTCCGTAGCGGCAGCCGTTTCCCGCGCGCGAATCTCGGGCGTGCCGTGCGGTGTCGGCTCGCCGTCGGTCAGATCGAGTACGCCGACGCGAAGCCCTTCGGCTTTGAATTTAAGAATGGCCCCGCCCATCCCGAGTTCGGCATCGTCAGGATGTGGAGCGACAACCAGGATATCCAGCATGGCGATACAACTTGTTGTGCAAGAAAAAGCGAGAACCTACGAAGAAGAATGGATAAACAAAACGTAACACTTCAGTTGAAATCAGTGAATTAGGATATTACCACAAAGAGCCACGGATTAGAAGGAAAAGGGGAACCGCAGATGGACGCAGATCAACGCAGATAAAGGAAGAATAAACGCAGAGTACGCAGAGTACTTGGCGCGGCCGGTGGCCGCGCTAGGTTCTCTATGGTTTAATCGTCTTGGCTCCTGCAGACCAGCCAATCTTGACCGCTGAGAAAAACGCAATGTCTAAGAAAAATACCATTTACGACCAACTGTGCCAGCACGCGCGAGAAACAGCGTTGATCGGTTCGATCGAGGAGCTGCTTGGCTGGGACGAGCAGACCGGCTTGCCGCCGGCCGCCGCCAAGTATCGGGCCGATCAAATGGCCTACTTGGCCGGCCTCGTTCATCGGCGCCAGACTGCTCCGCAGCTTGGCGAGTGCCTCGAAACGCTGGCCGAGGGGCCGCTGGCTGCCGACCCGCATAGCGAAACGGGCGCGACGATTCGAGGGTTGCGGCGAAGTTATGATCGCAAGACGAAGCTGCCGCAGATGTTGGTCGAGGAGCTGACGCGGACCGCGGTCCTGGGCCAGCAGTCCTGGGTTGCAGCGCGGAAGCAGAACGATTTCGCCTCGTTTCAGCCGCTGCTCGAAACGATGGTCGCGCTGAAGCGGCAGGAGGTCGAGGCGGTCGGTTACGAAGATCACCCCTACGACGCGTTGCTCGATGAATATGAGCCGGGCGAAAAAACGGCGAACGTGACGCGGATCCTTGCCCGCCTGCGCGACGCCTTGGTGCCGCTGATCCAATCCATCGCCGATAGCCAGCGGGTAGCCCCGATCGAAATTCTGCGGCGAAGCTTCCCGATCGAAGCGCAAGAATCCTTCGGGCGAAAAATGGCCGCCCAGATTGGGTTCGACTTTGAGCGCGGCCGGCTCGACGTGACGCACCATCCGTTTTGCACGGGGCTCGGCCCACACGATCACCGAATTACCACACGCTACAACGAGAACTTTTTTAACGGTGGTTTTTTTAGCATCTTGCACGAGTCGGGCCACGGTATTTATGAGCAGGGACTGCCCACCGCGCAATACGGACTGCCGACCGGCTCGGCAATCTCGCTCGGCATTCATGAGTCACAGTCGCGGTTGTGGGAAAATCTGGTCGGACGCAGTCGGGCGTTTTGGGACGGTGCGTATGCCGAAGCCCAATCGGCGTTTCCCGCAGCGCTCGGCAGCGCGAGCCTCGACGACTTTTACTTCGCGATCAACGATGTGCGACCGTCGCTCATTCGTGTCGAAGCGGACGAAGCGACGTACAATCTGCACATTTTAATCCGCTTCGAGTTGGAGCAGGAGTTGGTCAGCGGCGATCTTCCGGTCGGTGACTTGCCCGGTGCATGGAACGACAAGTACGAAGCCTATCTGGGCATTCGGCCCAGTAAGGATGCCGACGGCGTGCTACAAGATATCCACTGGAGCGCGGGCTTGATCGGCTATTTTCCGACCTATTCGCTCGGCAACCTATACGCCTCGCAGTTCTTCGAGGCGGCCGCCGCCGAATTGGGTGACGGAAACAATGGCAGTCTCGACGAGCAATTTCGTCGCGGCCAGTTTCAGCCATTGCGAGATTGGCTCTGCGAGAAAATCCACACCCAGGGCCAGCGCTATTCGGCCGCCGAGTTGGTTGAACAGGTCACCGGAAGTTCGCTCTCGCACGACGCGCTGCTGCGGCGCCTGCGTGGCAAACTGGGACCGCTCTACGGTGTGAGCTAGTGGGGATGAAGTAAGGCGCAATCATTTGGCCGCGGCCACGACCGTGGCAAAAGCACTGAGCGTCACGACCATCTCGCCCAGGTCGGTGCGAATGCGGATATCGTGCTCCACCTTGCCCAGCTTCTTGGGTGACAGAAACTTGACCGTAAGGAGATGCAGCTTCTTCGACTCGTCATCTGTTTTGAACGTAAAGCAATCGTCGTCACAGTCGACCGAAACGATCTTGAACGGCTGCTTGCCACGCACGATGAGTTTCTTCGTGACCGCCTTGCCGCTGGGGACTTCGCCCAGCACCATCTGCTGCGGACTGACCGTGATGGAAGGTCGAACTTGGCCTTCCACGCCGAGCGGAATTCTTAAATTCCGCTGATCGTCGGTGATGAGTATCAGTTGTTCGCTGACATAGCCCGGCGGCGCGGTCGGCAAAAGCCGCACGAGCAGCTCGTAGGAGACGCGACTTTGGCCCCGAACGGTTTCTTCCAGTTCGACCTCGAAGTGAGGAAATGCGCTGCGTACGTCCTCAATTT
>CAUYYY010000205.1:0-4548 GCA_963577165.1 Planctomycetota bacterium
GCCGTCGCCTTGGCTCCTTCCCCGGCACCCAGTGTAGGCAAATCGACTCACATGGGCCGCGTTGACACACCCTTGCGACCCTCTAGAATGATGAGTTTCGCTTGAATTCGTCGGGCGAGTATACGATGGTCCGTGAGCGAACGAAGATGCCTGCCGTTGTTGGGAGTCAATTTGTGGAAAGCGCGATTCAGAAAGCCGACGTGCTGATCGAAGCACTGGGGTGGATTCGCCGATTTCGCGACAAAATCACCGTCATCAAACTCGGTGGCAGCGTGATGGAGGATCCCGAAGCGCTGCGGCATCTGTTGGTCGACATCGTATTTATGGAGACAGTCGGGATGCGTCCGGTGGTGGTCCACGGCGGCGGCGCAGCCATCAGCCGGGCTATGGAGGAAGCCGGTATCGAGCCGCGATTCATTCAGGGTCGCCGCTACACGGACGATGCCACTTTGGCGATCGTCGAGCGCGTGCTCGCGGGTGAAATCAACGAAATGATCGCCGCGCGGATCGAAGAGTTTGGCGGACGTGCCATGCCGCTCAATTTCCGTTCCACCCATGTTTTGTTTGGCGAACGACTCGAGCTAAAAGACGCCAATGGCGATCCGGTCGACCTGGGTCACGTAGGATCGGTGAGCCGCGTCGATCGAACCACCCTCGACAACCTCTGCTATGCAGGCCAGGTGCCGGTCATCCCATCGATGTGCGAGGCGGCGGACGGCGAGCGGCTCAACGTCAATGCCGATTCGGTCGCTACAGTCGTCGCTCAGGCGTTGGGAGCGGAAAAACTTGTTTTCTTGAGCGACGTCAACGGAGTGCGAACCCACAAGGACGATCCGGAGTCTCTGGTTCATTCGCTCTCGGTCGAGGACGCTCGGACCATGATCGCCAGTGGTCAGATCGAAAACGGCATGATCCCCAAAGTGGAAGCGTGCTTGGAAACGCTTGCCCGGGGCGTCGGAAAGGTACACATCATCGACGGACGGCTGCGGCATTCGTTACTATTGGAGATTTACACCAATCGCGGCGTAGGAACAGAGATTGCACGGGATTAGTTCGCCGAGCGGGGCCGCTCGCGGGTGCGTGTTTAACAGTTGCAACACAAAAACAAATTCAGCAGCTTGGCTGCTCTTCGAGGAGGCCGACCATGGCCGTTGCCCAGTCGCTTTCGAGTGCGGAAACAATCGAACTGTTCCAGAAGTACGTGATTCCCAACTACGGGCGGTACCCCGTTTCCCTGGTCCGTGGCGAGGGATCGTATGTTTGGGACAGCGAGGGGCAGCGGTATCTCGACCTGTTTCCCGGCTGGGGTTGCAACTTGCTCGGACACTGTCCTGAGCGCGTTGTGCAGGCGGTTCAAGAGCAGGTCGCCCAATTGATTCACGTGCCGAACACCTGGCACACCGAAGCCCAAGGGCGCTGGGCACAACTGCTCAGTGATCGCAGTTTTGGCGGCCAGGCCTTCTTTTGCAACTCAGGCACGGAGGCCAACGAGGCGGCCATCAAGCTTGCGCGGCTGCACACGCCCAAGCAGCGATATAAGATCATCACGTTCGAAGGTGGCTTCCATGGCCGCACGCTCGGTTCGACGGCCGCCACGGCGCAGCCCAAGGTACACGAGGGTCTGGGGCCCCTGATGGCGGGCTTTGTCTACGCTCCGTTTGGAGATGCCCAGGCCGTGGCGCAGCTGATCGACGACGAGACGGCCGCAATCATGGTCGAGCCGATCCAAGGCGAAGGCGGCGTCCGACTTCCGCCGGACGGATTCTTGCAGCAGCTGCGCCAGCTGGCCGACGAAAACGAGCTACTGCTGATCTTCGACGAAGTGCAGACCGGCTGTGGCCGCACCGGAAATTGGTTCGCCTATCAACACTTTGACGTAACGCCCGATGTGATCACACTGGCCAAGGCGCTGTGCGGCGGCATCGCCGGCGGTGCGATGCTTACCACCGCACAGATTGCCCCCAGCCTGCGGCCTGGGATGCACGCGGCCACCTTCGGTGGTAATCCGATCGCCGCCCGGGCGGCGATTGCCACGTTCGAGACGATCCAAGAAGACCATCTGCTCGATCGGGCGACGCAACTGGGTCAGCGGTTCCGCTCGCGACTCGAGGCGGTCGCTGCCGAGTCGAACATTGTCCGCGAGGTCCGGGTCTTGGGCGTCATGATCGGTATCGAGCTAACGATCGACGCGGCCCCACTGGTCAAGGCATGTCTGGACCGCAATCTATTGGTCAATTGTACGCAAGGTACTGTCCTGCGGCTGCTGCCGGCGATGAACTTGACCGACGAGCAGGCCACCGAAGGGCTCGACATCCTCACAGAAGTCATCGAAGAACACAACGAATAGTAGTAAGCGTACACGCTCCGAATCCAGAATCCAGTTCCATGCAACATCTCACCACGCTCTGCGATCTTACGATCCCAGAGGTCGAGCACATCTTCTCCGTCACAGAAGATTTGAAGACCAAGTACACTGCCGGACTGCGCGAGCCCTTGCTGCCCGGTCGAGTGATGGCGCTGTTATTCGAAAAGCCGAGCTTGCGGACACGGGTGAGCTTCGAGTCTGGCATGAGCCATCTGGGCGGAACGAGTCTGATGCTCGGCCCGGAAACGGGTTTTGGCAAACAGCGTGAAAGCCTCGGGGATTTTGGCCGTGTGCTTAGCCAATATGTCGATGTGATCGTTTGTCGCGCCAAGTCGCACGATACGGTGGTCGAGCTGACCCGACACGCAACCTGCTCGGTCATCAATGGCCTGACCGATTGGGCCCATCCGTGCCAGGCGTTGGCCGATCTGTACACGCTTCGCGAATGTGTCGGAAGCCTCGATCAAAAAAAAATGGCTTATGTCGGAGATGGCAACAACGTGGCCCGCAGCTTGGCGCTCGCATGTGGCAAGCTGGGCGTACGGATGGCTTTGGCCGCGCCGGCCGGTTATCAGTTTGACGAAAAGTTTCTGGCCCTATTGAAGTCGGAGGTGCCCAAGCTGGAGTTGGAAATGACCGAGGATCCCGTCACCGCCATCGCTGGTGCGGACGCCGTCTATACCGACGTCTGGGCCAGCATGGGTCAGGAGAAAGAAAAAGAAGAACGCCAGCGAGTCTTCGCCACCTATCAGGTAAACACCGAACTGATGGCCCACGCGCCAGAGCGGGCTTGCTTCATGCACTGCTTGCCCGCCCATCGTGGTGAGGAGGTGACCGACCAAGTAATGGACAGCCCCGAGAGCATCGTCGTTCAGCAAGCCGCCAACCGGATGCACGTGCAAAAAGGTGTCTTGGCTTGGCTGCTGGGCGGACAAGCGTAAAACATTCTCGCGGCGACCGTCGCGTCAAAAACAAATGCGGCTCGCAAGCGAGCCGGCTAAATGACTAATGACTCGCCACGATAAACGCCAAGCCGATGAACTTCGCCCGATCAAGATCAAGCGACGCTACACGCGCAGTGCACCCGGCAGCGTGCTCATCCAGGCGGGCCGCACCACCGTGCTTTGCACGGCCAGCGTCGACGAAGACGTGCCGCCCTGGATGCGTGACCAGCAGCGGGGTTGGATCACGGCCGAGTACAACATGCTGCCCGGTAGCACGAGCCCTCGCAAGCGACGCGATCGCGGCAAGGTCGACGGCCGCACGACCGAGATTCAGCGACTGATTGGCCGCAGTCTGCGAGCGGTCGCCGACCTCGAAGCGCTCGGCCCGCGCACGATCACGGTCGATTGCGACGTGCTGGAAGCCGATGGCGGTACGCGGACCGCCAGCATTACGGGCGCACTGATCGCGTTGGTCGACGCCATTCGCACGATCAAGGATCTGCCCGTTCGGCGGCACTATCCGCTCCGCGACAGTGTGGCGGCCGTGAGCGTTGGCCTGGTCGACGGCCGGGCGGTGCTCGACTTGGACTATCCCGAGGACTTTGCGGCAGTGGTCGACATGAACGTCGTAATGACCGGCTCCGGGCGGTTTATCGAAATCCAAGGCACGGGCGAAGAAGCGACCTTCGACGATCGTGAGCTCGCCTCGCTCATCAAGCTGGCCAAGAGCGGCATCGGCCAGCTTGGCGGCATCCAAAAGAAGTCGCTCGGGGCCCAATGGCCGTTCAGCAAAAGATCCGGCTGAGATCGCGCCGCGGCATCCGGCGCGAGACTCTAGGGACGGGTCTTTGAGGCATGGGCTTTTGCCCGGCATCCTTCAGTTCAATTCTAGTGGCACTCGTGCTGCAAGCATGTGTTAATCGCTCGGATAGGTTGTTTCGCGTCGGGCAAGCCCGACGGTTAAATTCGAAAATAGCCGTGTTTTCGATCGCGCCTTATAGGGGGGCCCCCGGTGGTGTTCGATTGGTGTTCTGATGCCAGCAGAAAACGGGGCGTTAGAATCGGTGTGAGCCGACTACGGTTCAGCGGCGTCATCTCCGGTTGGTGAAGACGCACTTGTTTCTGTCTCTGTTACTTTGTTTGTTTGCAGCTTCGGTGCAGCGGCCTGCCCCCTTCAACCGAGTCCAGATCCGAAGTGATAATCCGGCGAATTGGACACAATTTGAAGGAGGGCATTCG
>CAUYYY010000206.1:0-4506 GCA_963577165.1 Planctomycetota bacterium
GTCCCGGATCGGGACCGCGACGTGATCCGCCACGCGATTGGACCGCACCCCAGAGAGCGCGAAAAAATGGCGGTGCGCGACGATCATCCGAAAAGCCGTAGTGCTGAGACGTTTTATGAGGTGATGGAACGATTCGGTCGGTTTTCTTTACTACGCATTTTGCCGAAAACGGGCCGTACCCATCAGATTCGCGTTCACTTGAGCAGCGTCGGCCTGCCGGTCTTGTGCGATCGGCTTTACGGTGGTCGAGCGCGGATTACCCGTGAACAGCTGGTCGGAAAGGCCGAGGGGAAATCGAATGCAACAGAAGATTCGGACCCATTGATCGAGCGCCAGACGCTGCACGCCTACCGGCTGCGTCTGGTGCATCCGATTTCGGGCGAGCCGCTTGAACTGATCGCACCGCTGCCGAACGACATGCAATCGGTGCTGGTAGTGCTACGTGGATTGTAGGGAACGCCCTCCGTGGCGTTCCCTACAGGGCCGTTCCGAAGACCATCTGCATCAGATTGCCGGTTGAGAGCGCCTGCGTGCTAACGAGCACTTCGCCGGCGGACAAACCGGCCGCCATGCCTTGTTGCAAGGCAAAGGCGTGGACGCGATCGAGAACATATTCTTTCTCCGGTGGGAACTGCGTCTTGTAACACCGAATACTCTTCATTTTTGTTTCCAACGTGTCTGTAATATCGACCACCACATGGCCTTCGCCCGGCGGAAGGCTCAACCCTCGAAAGGCGAGTGTATAGTACATCTGTGCCGAAATGGTGTGCGGCGGCAGACCATCGAAGTGCTCATCCCACTTGGTCAGCTTCGAATAAAAAACGGCAGCGTCGGTCAGTTGCATGGCCTGCCAATGATCGGGCGAGGCCATGGGCGTTTTTTCGCCGAAGCCGATCACCAACCGAGGACGATAACGGCGCAGCTGCGTCGCCAGCGCCACACGCCCCTCGAACGTATCGAACAGACGCCGATTAGGCAGGTCGAGTGTGATCCGCTCGTGAACGCCGAGCACCTCGGCCGCCTGTCGTGCTTCTTCGAGCCGGACGTCCGGTGACGGGCTGCCCGGCGTCGGCTCTCCGTCGGTCAGATCGATGATCCCAACGCGATAACCTTGTTGGACCAGCCGGGCAAGCGTTCCGCCACAGGCGATCTCCACGTCGTCCGGATGGGCTCCGACCGCAATGACGTCGAGAGGATCAAGGGTCAAGGGTCGAGAGTCGAGGGGCATGAGGGTTGAAGAGTGTAAGAGTTGAAGAGTGTAAGAGTTGAAGAGTGTAAGAGTTGAAGAGTGTAAGAGTTGAAGAGTGTAAGAGTCGAAGGGTGTAAGAGTCGAAGGGTGTAAGAGTCGAAGGGTGTAAGAGTCGAAGAGTCCGGTTTTACTTTTTGACTTTTTGACTCTTCGACTTTTTGACCTTTTTGTTTTGTTTCACTGCTGCGAGCAAAAACGTGGGATTGAGCGCGGCAAACCGCACCCGTTCAAGCTGAAAGGTTCCGCGGGCCAGGTTCACCATCCACACCTTGACTTGCGACGTCCGTTGGCTCAGCGTACGGTGGACATCGGCCAAGTTTTCGATGCTGCCCACGTTCGCTACCAATCGGCCGCCGGCGGCTAGACGGTCAAAAGCAAGTTCTACAATTCGGCTCACTTCACGGCCGCTCCCTTCGACAAACACACAATGGGGATCGGGAAGATCGTCCCAGGCTTGCGGTGCTTGTCCCAGCACGGCGACGACGTTGGAGACTCCGAATCGCCGCGAGTTTTCGCCGATGAGTTCGTGGTCTTCGCTATCCTTTTCGATTGCGTAGGCGACGCCCTGGGGAGCCAGTTGAGCCGCCTCGATGCTAACCGATCCACTGCCAGCGCCAACGTCCCAGATGATGCTGTCGCTGCGGATATCCAATTCGGCCAACGCCATGGCGCGGACTTCCGTCGGGGTGAGCAAGCCATGTTTTGGTTTTGACTGCGAGAAAGCGTCTTCTGGATTGCCGAACCGGCGCAGCTGCGTTGCCTCGCCGGGCCGGTCGGGTGCATCATCATGTCGAACCAGAATCATGACGTTGAGCGGCGAGAACGTGTGCTGTGCGATATCGCTTAGCTCGCCTTGGGTGACCCGCTCGTCGGGCGAGCCAAGATTCTCACAGACGTACGCAGAGAAATAGTTAATACCACGCTCCAAAAGGGCTTCGGCCAGCCGGGCCGGAGTGCAGTCGTCGGTCGTGAACAGCCCGACTTTGTGCGACACACGGATCTTTTCGATCACGCTGCCCAGCGACTGGCCCGCCAGGTTGGTCAGGTACGCGTCTTCCCAGCTTTCCATCACGCGAGCGAAGGCCAACTGCATGCTGCTCACGTGCGGGGCGACGTCAAACCGGTCCTTGCCCAGCTTATCGCACAGATAGCGAGCCAGGCCGTAAAACAACGGATCGCCATAGGCGAGCACGGCCACGCGGCGTCCTTTACTCTGAGATATCGCGGACACCGCCTGGTCAAGATCCGTACCCACCACGAGACGTTCGGCATCGCCGACATCATCCGTAGGTACCAGGGCTAACGTCGCTTCGTCGCCCACCAACAGTTCCGCCTGTTCGATGAGCCGCCGCGTTGTGGCCGAAAGCCCCTCCAGGCCATCGTCGCCAATTCCGATGATGTGAACTCTTTCTCCGTTGTTCACGCGGTTCTTCCTGATCGGGTCATGGTGGTTCGCGGAGTCTCCTTCGGTGGAGTCCCTCTGGCGAATTCTAATAGAATTGTCGTCCGAGCGAAAGTTGGGCAAGACATTCGAACGACAAAATACTGGTAGAAAGCACCCCGGCTGCTTTCCAGCGACTCTCCAGCATACAGATCTGTCTCAGGCAGCCGGGGTGCTGGTAGTTCATCGCCCGTAAATGGCTATGACAGGCGTTCAATCTCCGGCGAAAATCTTCACGTAACTTTCGTATCTCCGAGCGTCGATCAGGCAGTCGGCCACGGCATCTTTCACCGCACAGTCCAGCTCATGGGTGTGGGTACAATCGGGAAAACGGCACCGGCTTACCAGAGGGCGAATATCACGGAAAAAGCCGGCCACTTCGGCGGAAACGACATCCCAGAGCTGGAACTGGCGAATCCCCGGCGTATCGACAACGTAGCCACCCTGGGAGAGCGGAATCAATTCGGCAGTGGTCGTCGTGTGCCGGCCCTTTTGAGTTTCGACACTGACCGTCTGAACTCGCAGGCCGAGGCCGTCATCGACGACATTCAATAGCGATGACTTGCCGACACCGCTTTGTCCCGAGACGACGCTTTCGCGTCCGATGAGTACCTGTCTCAAACGTGCGATTCCCTGACCGGTCTGTGCCGAAGTGAGCAACGTTTCGTAGCCCATCTGACTATAGACACCGACCAACGGTTGCACGTCGGCCGGTTCGACCAGATCGATCTTGTTCAATACGATCAGCGGCCGGATCCGCGACTTTTCGGCAGTCACAAGAAATCGGTCAATGAGATTCGGCTTCAGATAGGGTTCGGCCAGGCTGGCGACGATGATCAGTTGATCGACGTTTGTTACAATGACGTGTTGTCGTCCGCGACTGGTGCGGCTCAACACGCCCCGTCGGGGCTCAATGCGCTGGATGACTCCCTCGTTGTTGCCCTGTGGAAGGAACCAGACCCGGTCCCCCGCCGCCAGGATGTGACGCTGATCGGTGCTCAATGTTTTGAGCAAACCGCGCGTGGCGCACTTGCAAATATCTGGCTCCTGACAATCTTCGGTAGAAGCCGGTTCGGCTTGGACCGTGCTGACCAATCCTTGGACTTGCAACACGCGTCCGAGACGGCTGAGGTTTGGATCGATCGCCAGTTGAATGTTCTGTCCGGCGTCGTCCTCTTGGATTTCGGCGCCGGAGAGTGTGCGGCGACGGACCAGATCGCCTTTGCCGCTCACACGCTCGCTCTGCACGGTGTCTTCCTCTTCGAACCCGTGCTCGGCAAATTTCCGTGTGAGATCTGTTTCGCGCGTACGAACATTTCGGTTCTTGCGAAGGTCGGTACGTATTTTTTTCTTTTTGTCAGCCATCCAATACCTGACTCGCACTAGACCGGGCGATCGGGACTGTCAATCTGCCCTGCGCTGTCGTCCTGCACGTCGTAACGCTTGCGATGATCCGGCTTATGTTGCTTTGAGCGGGGTTCATGTGCCAGCCCCGCCCGCTCGAGCAGCGACTTGTCCATGATGTCGCGAGGCAGATCTTCTGCCGGAGGTGGACCGATCGCGCCGAGTTCGGTTGGCGAATAGCGGACCTCAAACTTGTGTTTGGCGATCGATAAAGTATCGCCCATGTCAAGCCGCTTTTCCGTGACGCGGATGCCGTTCACTTTCGTACCGTTTCGGCTGCCCTTGTCGTGTACGAACCAGTAACCTTCGTTGAGGACAAGCTCGCAATGGTGGGCCGACACGTTGGGGAACCGCAGCACAATATCGCAGCTTTCACGTCGACCGACGAGCAGCTTTTTCTTTAGCAATGGGA
>CAUYYY010000207.1:0-4469 GCA_963577165.1 Planctomycetota bacterium
ACATTGTCGCCCGTCTGCCAGGGCAAACCTTCGGCGACCAGGCTGATCCCGATCGTCGTATTGTGGACCAGGGCGATTTCTTCCGGCTCAGCGCCGATCATCGCGGCGGCCGTGACGCGAACCTGCTCCACCCGACGCACCCAGCGAGCCCAAACCGTCTCACCCTGCTCGGCCGCCTCGACGGCCCAGGCTTGGATCGCCTGCTGAGCCGGTCCCGAAAGGGGCGCGACCGCGGCGTGGTCTAAATAGGCCCAATTCTCGGTCACCGGCATCTGGCGGCGAAATTCGGCGACCAAGTCCGACGCTTCCCAATCCATCCGACGCTTCCCAATCCAATGGTTCCATGGCTGATACGCCCATACGCCCAGGCCCGATGCACTCATGGTTTTCGATTCGTGGGCCGATATCATCTGGCGGAGGCCGTTTTACCCGTTTTTCAGCCCGTTCGGGCCGCAAAGCCGGGTGACAACGGCGCGCCTAGAATTATACTAGGAACTTTTACCCACAGACAGCGAACCGACATGGCCGCCGCCAGGACCCACGCCCCGATGCCCAAAGCTCTCTGCATGTCAGCCATGGTCATTTCTGGGATCATCGGCCTGATTTTCGCCGCCGACCTGGCTCTCGGCATCCCATTCGACAAGGCCAGCATGGTGATGGACGTCTGCTTCCTGATCTGTGCCGCCACGACCGCATTTCTCGGCTGGTCGACCTTCCGCGAGCAAAAGTAGCGACTGGCCGGGTGCCGCTGCTGGCGTAGGGTGGCACCCGGCGCTACTCCCGCCGCCCCACCACACCGGTCAGGGCGAACAGGGCGAGTAGCAGCGAACTTGGCTCAGGCACCGTATTAGCACTGGCCGGTGCGGCCAAGACCGTTAGGTTGTCGAATTGCGACAAGGCTCTCCGCGTGCCCACACCCACCTGCCCGTCGGTCAGTGGTTCTCCGGTTCTCCGAAGTCGAAAGTCGCCTTCTGCACGTCGTCGGCAAAGAGCGTCGCCGTCGTGCCCACGAGCGTTACTTTAAGTTGGTAATCCGTGTTCAGATCAATCGTCTCGGTCAACGCGTCATCAAACGTAAATGTGCCGCCGGTGACATGCCCGACACGCTACGCGTCGGACCCATAAAACGGACCGGCAAATTTGAAGTTGTTGCTGTCAAGAAAGTCAAAGACAACCAGCGAGTTCTGAAAGAAACCGCTGCCCGCATCTTGTCCCTGAACAATCGTCTGGATCTGGAGATCGCCCGGCAGGGGGTTGGCAAATTCGACCACCGCCAACGCATTCGAATTGCTGTCTGCCGAAACGCCTTCAAAACGGCCGGCGGTCACCTGCCAATTGCCTTCAACTTCGAAAATGTGATTGGCGATGCCATCTTCAAAGTCCTCGAAATAGGGCGGCGATGCGGGCCCCTCAAACAAGACTGAGAACGCCCCGGTGTCGCCCAGGTCAAACGTCCCGCTGCCGTCAATGTCGCCGGCCGATTCCTCGTTGACCAACGGGTAAACGGCATCATAGGCTGGGCGATCGACGAGCGCCTGAACAAACGCCGGCACGTCGGCCAGGTTAACCAGGCCGTCGCCGGTCATGTCACCGGGAATGATCTCGGGGACAATGGTGATCTGGGTGACCTGGATCTGCCAACTGTTCGTGGCATTGGCAAATTCTTGGACGGTCCAGAACGAATGCTCGTCGATGGGATCGACGACCGTTGCGCTGTAGTCACCCCAGCGGTTGCGCCCTGAGGAGTCAAGCCGCTGATAGTCGGCCAAGCCGGCCTTCGTCTGCACAGTACGGTCGAAGGTGGTCACGCCCGCCGCCGTTTGGCCGACGGCAGCGTACGTGCTCATAAACGTGTTGGGGTCGCCCCCGCTGAAGCCGACCACGATGTCGCCAAAGTTGTTTACGGCGATCGAAGGGTAGTTGAAGGCCAGTGACGGATCAGAAATGGTTCCACTCTGTAGAACAGCGCCCGAGACCGAATCGATCTCGTACCACTCGAGGGCAGCCCAACCCCCGATGTCCACCCCGTGGACGCCCCAAATGCTCGGATTGGTCCGACCGGGGATCTGTTGCATGACGGCGTTGCTTCTAAAATGAACGGTGCCACCGTCGATATCAACCTTCGGTCCGGGCTGATTGATATCGGGCGGATCGCTGCGTGACGTAACACCAATGGAACCGCCAGCTGTGTTAAGCGTGGGGGCGTTGGCCGTTCCCCCGATGTCCGACGTCTTGAGGAGCCCGCTCGGTTTGTTAAAAGCCGAAAGAATGGGTAGCGGCAGAGTGCCGTTATCGTAATCGAGGATCGGCTGGGCGCTAAAGCCGGTGTCACTCGGACTCACATCCTGAAACTGCGTTGCATTGGCAATGGTTGGCACCACCTGCGTCAGGTCCGATTTGGGAATGACCAGAAAGCCTGTGTTCGTCGAACCAGCCCCAATCGGGACCATGTTGGCCGAGATGGTCACCACGTCCTGATTGAGGCCCATCATGGTAAAGTCGGCCCAGTGTGAATCGTCGGCATCCGAATCGATGGAAAAACCGGTCCACGCGTCCTTGGGGTCGCCCGTGTTTGAAACGGCGACAAGGAAGTTGTTGGCCCCCCATGAGTTATCAACCGATGTGGCAAACCAGCGGCCGCTGAACTTGTCGTAGATGATTCGCGGGGCGAAGGCGAAAGAATCGGACGGCGTCACTCCCGCGTCGATCCAAAACTGATTCAAGGACTTGGCCATCTGCGGAATGCCGCTGCGATTGTAAACGGAAAACCGCCCGTTAATCAGCACCGACACGTCGCTCGGCCCGACGGCGCCCATCGTGTCGGGTACAATGGATCTCGACTGGGCATAGGATGTGTCAGAGAAGTTTTGCCCAATGGTGAAATGTCCTGCCGCCGCCGGCTGCTGGGTCACGCACAACAGGCATAGACCGACAAACAACGGCAGCGTGCCCGCCGGAAAAGTCGGCCAATGTCGTCTTTTTTTCATTAGCCTTGAGCCTTGCCCTCATTCTCTCTGGTTTCTCGTATCTGATGCAAATCTCGTTTGATCGTTTCGTGTCTTCTCTTCGCCCAAGGCGCGAATAAAATGCTTAGCATAGCCGATCGGCGGCCAAGATGCCACCCAAAATGGCAAAACACCACGACGCCCCCGGCTCTGCCTTTAGCGATCCGCCCGGTCAGAAGGCAGGAGACAGGTGAGAGCACGGGGAATGGTGCCAGGCGAGCCGGCACTGCTGGCTCGTCCAGCAGTGTGAATCGTGTACTCGCTGTCCACTGCTGGACGAGCCAACAGTGTCGCCCAATTGTCACTCCCTTTTAGCCCGCCGGGCGCAGAATCGATCGAGCCGGGTCCACACGCGGCACGTGCGATAGCCGCGCGGCAACTTCCGCAAGTGTCGAAAGCCGCAGCGCGTGCTGCTCCTGGGCCTGCCGAGCGACGCTCAATGTTCGTTCCAACACACGCCGGTCCCGCTCTCTTCCGGCAGCCAATCGCCAGGCGTCAACTACCAAATGGAATACGGGCAAGTGAAACACGTGGCGCTGATGGGCACATCGCCGGATGCTGCGGCGAGCCATAACGCCTGCCAACCCCAGTCCCGCCAACCACGCCCCGTGGTCCGGCAGTCGCACCGAACCGGGAATCTCCCACAGCCCAAAGTGCAGAGTCCGTGGTTGCGCCGGTGTGCGCTGTCGACCCGTCAAACGGCGACCTGTCGAATGGATTGGTCCCCGAACAGCGGTCATGTCATGCTTGACGAGCAAGTCGAGATGGTCGCCAATTTCGACGTCCCGCGGCACCAAACTGGTGACCGGTATCCCGGCCGCTCGCGAGCCGAGCACGCGTCGGGCCAGTTCGTGTGCAAATCGGCCGCGTCCCGCCTCGCGTCCCGCCCAGCTAGAATCGCCCAGCACGGCCAACTCGTGGCCCAATTCGGCCGCCATCAAGCGCTCGGTGGCCGCCGAATGGGCCGGGTCGGCCACCGCCCACGTCGCCGAAAGACCGAGCCGACCAAACGTTTTGATCAGCCAGTCGGTCGTCTCGTCCAGTCGTCGTGCCTGCTCAAGCGTAGTATGGACCGAGCCTGGCTCCAAATCGACCGTGACGACGAGTGTTGCCTGATCGTTGCGGCCGTGCTCTTGCGAATTTACACGTCTCATCCGCGGTGTCCCCCATGGCAAGCGGCGTCATAATCCAACCCCAGGTATCACCAACGTCGGCAACCGAGGATGCGCAGCTCGACGAAATGCCCGAACGCATCGGAATGTCTGAACGTATCGGGCAGGTAAACGAGCCAAACCGTGCTGCTGGTACGGCATGTAACGAATAGTGAAGCGGAAAGTTTGGTTCCCAAGCTCCTGCTTGGGAACCGACACCCTCGAAGCTCCGCTTCGCAGCCGTAATAGTAAAACGTCGGGTGGCTGGGGCAGAGCCTAAGCGCCGCCCCAGAAAGAAAACATCTGGCACCGG
>CAUYYY010000208.1:0-4466 GCA_963577165.1 Planctomycetota bacterium
GTACGAAGAATTCATGGTCAAGATCGCCCGCGCCCGGGTGGTCGACGACCTGGACGATGCCGGACTGCTCGAGCGGATCGAAGATCGGGAGATTGATCTGGCACACAGCGACCGCTCGAAAACACCGATCGAGCCTCTGCTGGCCGACCAGTGGTTCGTGAAGATGGGCGACCTGGCGCAGTCGGCTATGGACACGGTGACCGACGGTCGGGTAAAAATCTTCCCGCCACGCTATGCCAAGGGCTATCTCGATTGGCTCAGCGAAAAACGCGACTGGCCCGTCGGCCGGCAGCTTTGGTGGGGACATCGGATTCCGATCTGGTCGCTATCGATCCAGACGACGGGGGAGCTTGACTCCCTGACAGCGTGGCTTGATGCCGATGCCGACGTCCAAGCGGGACGTGTTATTTATCAGCTTCAGCGCGATCCGCAACAAGAGGCGGCCGACCAGCACGGCCAACGGGTCCGCGGCGCCGAGACGGTCGGTCATGCGGTTGCCGTCGTTCAGATCTGCATCGACAGAGAGGATTCCGAACTCGAAACCCGATTCGAGCAGAGGGGCTTTGTCCGTGACGACGACGTCCTCGACACCTGGTTCAGCTCGGCCCTGTGGCCGCACTCGACACTCGGCTGGCCCGAGAAAACTGCCGAACTCGACTACTACTATCCAACCAGTACGCTGATCACCAGTCGTGACATCATCACGCTTTGGGTAGCGCGAATGGTACTCACTGGGCTACACAACATCGGCGAAGTACCTTTTCGCGAGGTGTTCATTCATCCCAAGATTCTCGACGGCTACGGCGAGACGATGTCCAAGTCGAAGGGCAACGGCGTCGATCCGCTCGACGTGATCGATAAGTTCGGCGCCGACGCGCTCCGCTTCGGCATCGCCTACCTGACGACCGAGACGCAAGACGTGCGGATGCCGGTCGAGTTCGAATGCCCTCACTGCCAGGCACAAATCAAGCAGACGAAAAAGAATCGCGTACTGCCGCGGATCGAGTGTTCCCAATGCAGCAAATCGTTTTCGACGCAATGGGCCGAAGCGGCGGAAGATAAGGCATTGCCGCGCGGCGCAGTGGTGAGCGAACGGTTCGAACTGGGCCGCAACTTCTGCAACAAGCTGTGGAACGTTTCGCGGCTGGCGCTGATGAACCTCTCAGACTATACGCCCGGCCCGGTCGCTGACGCGGATCTGGCGATCGAAGACCGCTGGATCCTCAGCCGGCTCTCGACCGTCACCGCCGAAGTGACCGAGGCACTTGAGCGATATCGATATGCCGAGGCGGCTTCAACACTCTACAAATTTGCCTGGGATGAGTTTTGCAGCTTCTATGCCGAGATGGCCAAACGCCGTTGGGATCAACCCCAGACGCGCGTCGTTGCGCAGCGGGTGTTTGCCCACACGCTCGACGTGCTCTTGCGACTGCTGCATCCGATGATCCCGTTTCTGACCGAAGAAGTCTGGCAGCGTCTGGGCGAGGTCGCTCGAGATCGCGGACTAAGCGATCCGCAGCCGGCGGTCGAGAGCGTGATGATCGCCGAATGGCCGGTGGCCGATTCGTCCCACCAAGATTCTTTGATCTCTCAGCAGTTCGCCCGGTTCCAGGCGGTGCTCGGTGCGGTCCGCGAGATTCGCTCTCGGCAAAGCATTCCGCCCCGCGAGACGATTCACTTCGCGGTGCAATGCGACACGGCGACCTGTGATCTGCTGCGACCGATGGAACCCTACTTCGCATCGATGGCCCAAGCCCAGGTCACCGCCTGGGGCATGGACGTCAAACCACCCACCACGTCTGCCCATGTCAGTCTGCCGGGCATCGACGTCTACGTCGACCTGCAGGACTTTATCGACATCAAGGCCGAAATCGCGCGAAACAAAAAACTGTCCGCCGACCTGGCCGGGCGCATCGCGGACAAGGCCAAGAAGCTCGAAAACGAGAATTTCGTCCGCCGGGCCCCGGCCGAGGTGGTCGCCCAAGAGCGCGAGTCGCTCGCGGAGTTGCAGCAGCAGTTGGCCTCGGTCCAGACGACTTTGGAGGAGCTGCGCCGTCAGGCGTGACGCGCTGCCGGAAATGTCAGCACCCCGGCTGCTCTTTCACGGTCAAATTCCAGCTGTTGGTAGCCAGCAGCCGGGGTACTCTGTCGCTCCAATGGATAACTCCACGGATTCTCCACGCCGAACACTGGCCGGTCGGCCCATCGGCAACGTATAATCGGAAGTTGCTTGCCAACGGGCTGATTACGTAACCAGACACAAGGGTGCCGGCCATGCACGTCCAAATGGAGCTGTCGCGGATCATTATCAGTGAGGTCAATGATCAGCAGGTGATTTATCTGAAAGAAGTGGACGGCGACCGTACGTTTCCCATTCTGATCGGCATTTTCGAAGCCACCAGCATTGACCGGCATGTGAAGCACCATACCGCTCCGCGCCCCTTGACCCACGACCTGTTGGTCAACGTTGTGGAGAGCCTGGGGGCGGAAGTGCAGGACGTGATGATCAGCGACCTGCGGGAACACACCTATTTTGCCAAACTGCGGGTTCGCTTCGAGGGCGAGTTGATCGAGGTCGACGCGCGACCCTCCGACGCCATTGCCGTGGCCGTCACGTGCGAGCCGCCGCTTCCGATCTACGTCACCGAAGACGTGCTCGAAGACGTCCTGGGAGAATAGGATCCGGGCAGAAATGAGCTGACCATTTTTACGAAGTCGAAAGTCCAGATTTCGAAATCCGAAACAAAAAAGTACGAATGTGAAAAAACTCAAACGCTGGAAATTTTGGGCATTTGAGCTTCAGATTTGTTTCGGAATTCGGATTTCGAGATTCGGACTTTCAACCTACCGCTGTGCGTCGGCGAAGGCGTCTTGCAACGCCGCCAAACCATCTTGGCCGCGCTGGCCATCGACGACGACGTTCACTGACATCTCGCTGGTGTTGATCATCTCGACGTTGATACCCGCATCTGAGAGCGATCGAAACATGCGAATCGCCACGCCCGTGTGACTCCGTAGGCCGATGCCCTGGACCGACAGCTTGGCCACGCGGTCTTGGCTGGTTACTTCGCCGCACTTTAGCTGCTCGGCCAACGGTGTGGCTGCCTGTAAACACCGGTCCAAGTCCTTGCGCGGAACGGTAAAGCTCACGTTGGCCAGAGCGTTGCGGCCAATGCTTTGCACAATCATGTCCACAAATACGCCGGCGGCCGCCACCGCCGCGAAGATGCGTGCCGCGATCCCGGGCGTATCGGGCACATGCGCGACGGTGACCCGCGCCTGCGAGTCGTCGAGTTCGATACTCTCGATCGTCAGCTCTTCCATCCCTTGCAGACGGGCTACCACGTCAGTCGCATCAGCCACATTGGTCTCGGCTTGTGACGTCACAGATGTTTTCCCGTCGGGCGACGTTGTTTTCTCGTCGCGCAGCGGTGCGACGTCCAACTCGAACTGCTTGTGCAGCGTGCGCAGCGCGGTCAGGGCTTGGTCTCGCTGCACCAGCATCGAAATCTTGATGACGCTGGTCGTGATCATCAGCAAGTTGACGCCCTCGTCGGCCAGCGCCTGAAATGCCCGGTTGGCCACGCCCGTTTGTTCTGCCATTCCCAATCCGACAATCGACACCTTGGACACGCCGTCGTCATGCGCGACACACTCAGCGCCGAGTTCGACCGCGGCCGCTTCGACCGCTTCGAGCGTCACCGGCAAGTCATCTTTCAGGACGGTGAATGAAACGTCGGACCGCCCCTGCTCGCCCACGTTCTGCACGATCATGTCGACCGAGATATTTTTGTCCGCGATCTTGGAAAAGATCGCTAGACTTGTCCCGGGGTGATCGGGTACGCCGACCAACGTGATCCGCGCTTCGTTTTTGGTCAGCGCCGCCCCGCTGACCGGTCGATTCGTCGATTCGGGTTCCCCGGCGATGACCGTGCCCGGCACGTCGGCAAAGCTGCTTCGCACGTGGATCGGCACCGAAAACTTTTTTCCGAACTCGATCGACCGACTGTGCATCACGCCGGCGCCCAAGCTGGCCAGCTCTAACATTTCTTCGTAGCTCACCCGATCCATCTGCCGTGCTTCCGGCAGCACACGCGGATCGGTCGTGTAGACGCCGTCGACGTCGGTATAAATCTCGCACGCGTCGGCCTTCAGCACGGCCGCCAACGCCACGGCGGTCGTATCACTGCCGCCGCGGCCGAGCGTCGTGATGTTCATGTTTTGGTCGATGCCTTGGAATCCGGCGGCGATCACGATCTTACCGCTATCGAGCAGCCCACGCATTCGCTCGGTCGAAATCGATCGGATGCGGGCCTTGGTGTGCGTGCTGTCGGTGTTGATTCCAATCTGGGCGCCGGTCAGGCTTACCGCCTCGTAGCCCAACGAATGAACCGCCATGGCCATCAGCGCCACGCTCACCTGCTCGCCGGTTGAGATCAACATATCCATTTCGCGAGCCGGCGGCC
>CAUYYY010000209.1:0-4427 GCA_963577165.1 Planctomycetota bacterium
TTCGAGAAACTCGCCGAAGAAGTTGTCATCGTGCTCGCCGACCGGTTGGTCAAGCGACAAGGGATGTCGCATCATCTTCATGACACAACGCGTGTCCTCGATCGACAGACCTGCGGCTTCGGCCGTTTCCTCGACGTTCGGCTCCCGGCCGACTCTCTGAATAAACTCGGTGGTTGCCGTGCGAATCCTGGTCATCGTGTCGATCATATGGACCGGCAGCCGTATCGTGCGGCTCTGATCGGCGATCGCGCGGGTGATCGCCTGACGAATCCACCAGGTTGCATAGGTGGAAAATTTATAGCCGCGCTGGTGGTCGAATTTATCGACGGCTCGCATTAAGCCCGTGTTTCCTTCCTGGATCAGATCCAGAAAACTCAGCCCGCGATTTCGGTACCGTTTGGCAATCGAGACCACCAAACGCAGGTTGGCGGCGGAGAGGTCCCGCTTGGCCAGGTCATACCGGCTGCGGAAGTCGACAGTTTGCTGGGTCAATCGCTTCAAGGTGGCCGAGGTCTCTAGGGTGATCCGCATCAAGTAATGCAGTTCGCCCACCATTTCCTCCGGCCGCGATGTGGTGACAATCGAATGGGGGTTGCTGAGTTCGTGCCTGATCGTTTGCATTCGGGTTGATATTTGGTTGAGTTCGTCAAGCAGCGGTTGTAAACGTTGCGTTCGCAGGTTCATTTCTTCAACCAATCGCACGGCCTTGTTGCGTCGGCGAATAATCCTTCGCCAAGCGGCGCGCCGCTTGGAAATTGGCACGGATCGGCGTACCACAACATAAAAGTCGCGGCGGTTTTGGCCGAGAAGATGCTTCAGGGTTTTCAGATTAGGCCCCAGCCGTTTAAGAGTGCGTTTTTTCTCTGCTGTATTCGTCACCGATATCTCGATCGTGCGGTCCAGGCGTAGCTGCCCGTCACGAACTTTTTCAAGCAGCGTGACGGCTCCTTGCAACACGTAGTCGTTGCAAAGCATCGAGTGGCGAAAACGTGTGCGCGAGCGTTCAATACTTTTGGCCGCACTGATTTCTTCGTCTCGCGAGAGCATCGGAATCTCACCCATCTGCATCAGGTACATCCGTACCGGATCATCGGTGTTCGATTTCAATCCCTCCGAGGTAGTCTCTTGTACGTCGGCCGACTCTTTGTGGTCGACATCAGCGTGATCGTTCAAATTGACTTTAGAGGTCTTATCCTCGACGGGCCGACCTACAACGTCTCGGTCCTTTCGACCGGCCGGGAGATCGCTTGCATTGTGCGCAGGACGTCGCTGTCCGTTTTGTGTGGTCGTTTCGCCATTGCGTCGAAACGTGCTATTGCGACTGCTGATCTTCCGTTCAGGGCTGGGCCGTTGAGAATTGGGCACGGGCAAATCCTTGTTGCAGGTGATCGGGACGTAGCATCTCGACATGGGGTGGTCATGCCGGCGTGTGACGTGCCATGAGACCGCAGATCGAGTGCCATTCCTGCTAAGGGTTCGCCCTGTAACTCCTAAATTGTTCCCTCCAAAAGACTTATCTACACACAAGGCCAAGCAGCATCACGCTTTACGGCCCGCAACGTTGACTGATCGCCACGTGTCGCCCACCGATGTCGCTTTCTGGCAACATCGCTTCAGACGCCGTCTTCCCAATTCAATAGGTCCCACATCAGCCCGGCGTCGCCCGCCGCCGGCACATAGATCGAGCTGCCGTCGGTAAACCAGTGGTATCGTACCGGATTGTCGCTGTTGGGTGCTTCGATTCTGATCCGCGGCACAGGCGAGTAGCCTTGCAGAGAGAGATATGCTGGAAAATACATCACGGTGCCCGGCTCGCCTGCGGCGAGTTGTGCTTCGAAGTCGGTGTGTAGCGTTTCCCAGTCACCACCGCTTAGCCCCCAAGAATCCGGACGCTCAATCCTCAACTCTCGGCAAACGGCCCGTCCTGTCAAATAGAATGCGTCCGTGTCATACGCTCTTCGGATATCAAACTTGTCCCAGGCGGCGATCATGCCCTGGGCGCTGGCCACACAACCTTGGTCAACCTCGAAATCGTTCGCCGTCACAAACAACGGCAGTTGCACCACCTCTGTCGTGCCATGGAGCGGTGGCAGATCGACCGGACGCGCCTGGATATTCGCACCTCTCATGCGCAATCTGCTTGAAGTTACAATGGTGCCATACACAGATACGTCACTATCGATGTCGATGTTGCCCCCGGCGTAGAACAGCCCCGCGGGATTCGTGCCAGGATCCGGATCCAAGTTCTGTCCTGATAACGAGGATGGACAAGAACCGACGTTATAAATCTTTCCGCCGGGATAAAGCCGATACGTACTGATTGGCCCGGGATAATTCCAGCCGGTCAACGCCGTCGGCGATGCATTGAGCGTCTCGATGCCCATGAAGTCCTCTATCAACAAGAGGTCACTCGACGAAAAGTCCGAACGCGGCATTTCGATTTTCCCGGTGAGGAATCGGTAATCGGTTCCACCTGCATTGTGCATCGTCACTAGATCGCCCATATACTGCTCTCTCGTCGCATCCGGCCACGATATTGCTGGACAAATGTCAAACGATCCGCGCAATCGCATTGGGCCCGCAATCCTCGCTGGGGCGTTGATCGCGCTGCTGACTTCGTCATATTGGTAAACCGTATATTGGTTGATCTCATCCCACGGGGCCGGCTCCGTCGACAAAGCTCGCGGCACGAGCCGCATTACGACACGAAGGCGGTGCTCGGCCGGCGCCGCGCCGTCGCCCGAGATGCTGACCTGACCCACCGATTCGACCGTCATACGAAATGGCCAGTCGGTGAAGTCCGGGTGCGTCGGATCGGGACTGCCCGAGTTCATGGGGTCTTGCAACTGCGGATCACCGGTTGTGAAAGTGACCGTGTAGCCCGCGTCAGGCCCCAGACTGCCGGTCAACGTCGTGCCCACACCGGTCCAATCGTTTTGGTGCATCTTCCTCAGCGCGATGCTCATGCCGGCCATCGCTGCATGTCGCGCCGAGACTCGTGTGCCAGCGTTTTGCTGCACCTGTAGCATCACGGTCTGGCTGCGCAGCACGGCATACAGAATGGCCAAACTGACCGAGGTGATCGACAGCACGACCAGCAGCGCAACACCACGCCGACGTCCGGGAGCATGAAAGCAGCTTGGCATGGTAAGTTCAGCCAAAGGAGATAGAAACATTAGAAGTTTATGTTACGTTGTCGGGGCGATTTCCGCCGCGGAGACGTCTGGCCTCGGTCGCAATAAGTCGCCCTTCCGGTGCTAGCGATTTTCCGGATTGCAGGCGATATAAAGCGCAAAAAGAAGGACGCGGCTCTCCAACCGGGCGTCGGAAAGCCACGTCCAAACGAAGTAAATAGGAGCGAGGGCAGACGCTCCAATCTGAAACTTGTGCCGAGCCTCGGTGCTCTACTTTTGCCAATACAATAGCAGGACAGATGTGATATCGCGAATTACCATACGCCGCCGTTTAGGGGCCGCCGCCGCACTTAAGCGGGCAGAATCATAAGCTGAGCAACGGCGACCCCTTAGCGCGGCCTCGAAAATTCTGTTCCGGCACCATCTCACTTCCGGCGCCTCCTCTTTGTTCCCCTCTTCTCTGCTGCGCTGATGGCAGTTCAACGTTTCAACTCGACCTGTCATGACCTGCATAGAGGGCAATCGCAATGCCGGGTTCACAAATCGATGCAACTTTATGCCGAAGTGGTTGTGACATTAGAAGTTAGGACGCGCGGTCGCATGAGCCCGCATCGAAAAGGACGTCCCAATATGGGATAGGCGTCTCAGCATGAGACGGGCGAATCGAGTTCTAAGCTGTCGAGGCTATCTGCTTGATGTCCGCAGTCGTAAGAACACCATCGTGAAGAGCCGAAGCGACAAGCACCGCATCGCAGCCGGCCAATCGCAAACGATCCAAGTCCCTTCGATAGCGGACACCGCCGCCAGCTACGATCTGGGCACACGGCGCTCGGCATCTCAGTTGATCGCAGATTGCCTCGGTGCCGGTGCCCTGTTCACATCCGACACGGGCCATGTCGAGCACGATAAAACGCTGAACGCCTATATCCAACGCCAGCGCGAGAATCTCATCAACAGTCAGTCCCTGCCAGTGGTCCGAGTCACACTGCGGCCGCCCGTTGCGCAAATCCAAGCTGAATATCAGGCGTTTGCCGCCCACCATCGCGAACATCTCCGCCAGAATCTGTGGCGACGCAGCGGTCTCGAGGCCGGCGATCACGCCATCGACCAACGGCTCTGGTTCCGATTCCCCCGGGGCCGGCATCCACCTGTTTTCCGTTTCGCCCGGGCAGAGCCGACCAGCCAGCAGAGTTGCTTGAAGCGTATCGCGGAGGCCCGCATCAACCCACAATGTCAGCCCCGTCTCGCGGAGCGTTTGGTAAAGAGACCAGGCCGGCGCCGCACCGGCGATCG